>JBJOKF010000168.1:0-10056 GCA_046046235.1 Planctomycetota bacterium
AGGCTCGGCATCCTGCCGACCTTGCCTTGGCCGGCCTCCGCCGGCTGGTGCTCGAGCGTCGCATCCATGCGACGCAGGGTTGCGGCAGTGCGTCGAAGGGTGCTGACATGGCCCTCCGGGCCTGGACTCTTCGATCGGGGAGGTGAGGGGCCGCCCATGCCCTGAGAGCCGGCGTATGATGACGAGCGCAGGCAGGATGCCGAAGCGACGTCAGCATCCGAGTGAGCGGAGGCCCGGAAGGCCGACGCGAACGTCCGGCGACGGGGCATGGGCGGCCCCTCGCCGGCGCCCTGCCCCAGACACAGTGGCAACGCGGATTCAACACGTTGAAAACCGTGTCGCCACGAGAGTCAGAGCCAGATCACCGCGGCTGGAGGGCACAAGCCGTGCCGGCCGACGGCGTAAAGCCTACTCCTTCACCCGCTCCAGGTAATCCGCCGTACGGGTGTCGATCTTGATCAGGTCACCCTGCTCGATGAAGGCCGGCACGATCACCTCGGCGCCCGTCTCGAGCCTCACAGGCTTGGTGAGGTTGGTCGCCGTATTGCCCCGCATCGCCGGCTCCGCGTACTCCACCTTCAGCACCATGTGGTTCGGCGGCTCCATCGAGATCGGATTGCCGTTGTAAAGGAGCATCGAGCAGACGGTGCCCTCCTTGATCCACTTCCAGGCGTCGTCCACCTGCTCCTTGGACAGCTCGTACTGCTCGTAGCTCGAGTTGTCCATGAAGACGAACATCTCGCTCTGTTTGTAGAGAAACTGCGCCTCGATCGTCTGGATGTCGGCGGCGTCGAGCGAGTCGCCGCTCTTGTAGGTGCGGTCGAGGACCGTGTTGCGGAGCAGGTTGCGGAGCTTGCACTTGTAGAGCGCCTGCCCCTTGCCCGGCTTCACGAAGTTGCACTCGATCATGATGTAGGGGTCGCCGTCGATCTGGACCTTCAGCCCCTTCTTGAACTCGCTGGTGTTGTAGCCTGCCACGCTCTCGCTCTCCTGTCGTTTCCATCCGGGGCCGGATGGTCGTATCGTATGCGGTATTGGACGGTCCGGGCCGTCGCCCGGGTCCCGAGCCAGGGCGTCAAGCGTTGCCGCCGGCCCGCCACCTGTCAACCCGCGTCGGCGGCGGCCCCCATGAGCATGTCTGCTTTCCCCACGGGCGCACCGTCCGTGCCGTCCGCCATGTCGGCATCCGACAGCAGCCCCCGCCCCGCCGACACGGCAGCCGACCGCCGCTGGCAGCGGGACTTGGCCGACGCGATCCGCGATCCCGACGAGCTCTGCCGCCTGCTCGGGCTCGACGCCGCCCGCGCCGCCGAGGCCCGGGCGGCGGCCGGCGACTTTCCGCTGCTCGTGCCGCGGAGCTTCGTCGCCCGCATGCGGCCGGGCGACCCCGACGACCCGCTGCTGCTCCAGGTGCTCCCGCGCGGGACGGAGCGACTCGAGGCCGACGGCTTCGTCTCCGATCCTCTCCAGGAGCGCGCCGCGGTCGCGGCGCCGGGCCTCGTCCAGAAATACGCCGGCCGCGCCCTGCTGCTCGCGACCGGGGGCTGCGCCGTCAACTGCCGCTACTGCTTCCGCCGCGAGTTTCCCTACGCCGACAGCAGCGCCTCCCCCGCCGGCTTGGCGGCTGCGGTCGACACCGTCGCCGCGGACGACACGATCCACGAGGCGATCCTGTCCGGCGGCGATCCGCTGCTGCTTGACGACGATCGGCTCGCGGCGGCGGTGCGCCGGCTCGAGGCGGTGCCGCACGTGAAGCGGCTGCGGATCCACACCCGACTGCCGATCGTCCTGCCGGCGCGGGTGACCGGCGGATTGGTACGGCTGCTCGCAGCGAGCCGGCTGACGCGAGTCATCGTCGTGCACGCCAACCATCCCCAGGAACTCGACGCGGCCGTCGCCGCCGCCGTCGCGAGCCTGCGAGGCTCCGGCGCGATCCTCCTGAATCAGGCGGTGTTGCTCAAGGGAGTGAATGACGACGTCGACGCGCTCGCGAGCCTCTCGGAGCGGCTCGTCGAGATCGGCGTCGTGCCCTACTACCTCCACCTGCTCGATCGCGTCCGCGGCACCGCGGCATTCGAGGTCGACGATTCGCGGGCGCGGCGGCTCCATGCCGATCTCAAGGCCCGGCTGCCGGGCTACGCCGTGCCCCGGCTGGCACGCGAGGTGCCCGGCGAGCCGGCGAAGGTCTGGCTCGCCTGAACGCGGGCCGCGCCGAAGGCCACCTCCCCTGCGCCGACCCGGAGGCGTAGACTTGCTGGCTCGTAACCTCCCGGAGACTCTCTCATGCGGTTCCTGATCGGCGTGGATGGCTCGGCGGCGTCGCTCGACGCGGTGCGAATGGTCGCCCGGATGGTCGATCCGGCCCACCACGCGGTGGCCATCTACTTCTCGCCCATGGAACTCGAGAAGCGGCTGATCGGCAGATCGCGCCGGATCATCGACGGCGCGGCGGCGGCGCTCTTCGAGGAGGCCTGCGGCCTGTTGCCCGGCGGCTTCCAGCAGCCTGTCGAAATGATAGCCAGCTCGAAGTCGGCGGCGGTCGGGCTGCTCGAGGCCGCATCCGGCTGGCGGGCGGACATGCTGGTCGTAGGCGCCCGCGGCCACGGATCCATCGAACGGCTCCTGCTGGGCAGCGTGTCGCGGGCGGTGGTGCATGGCGCCCATCTGCCGGTGCTCGTGGTGCGGCACGCCCCGCCGACCGACCGTGGCCCGCGCGTGCTCGTCTGCCATCATGCCGCCAGCGCCGCGGCGGTGGCCGGCACGCTCGGCAAACTGCACTGGCCGGCCGCCACGTCCGGCGACGTCATCGGAGTGACGGAGTCGATGCTGGCCGGGCCGCTGCCCGCCTGGCTCGAGAAGCGGGTCCGCGATCCCGACACCGCGGCGATCGCCCAGGCCTGGCAGCAGGAGCACGACACCGAGGTGGCGGCGCTCGGCGGCCAGCTCGACGCCTTCCAGGCGGCGCTGCCGGCGGCGTTTCGCGGCCGCAAGCCGATCCTCGTGGAAGGCAACCCCGGCGAGCAGATCCTCGCGCGGGCGAAGGCCGACGGCACCGACCTGATCGTGGTCGGCCGCACGCCGTCCGACACGCTCAGCCGCTGGCTCCTGGGCAGCACGTCCGAGGCGGTGCTCACCCAGGCGGCCGCGAGCGTGCTCGTGGTGCCGGTCGAGAAAGCTTCGTGAGGCGGTCCGGCGGGACCGAGAGCCGCGCCGCTCACGCCGCGCCGCGCCGACAGCGATCCACGAACGCGGCGTAGTCCTTGGGCGTGTCGATGCCCCTGGCGGCGTGCTCGATCGCCGCCGCCGCGATCGGGATGCCCGCCTCGATCACCCGCAGCTGCTCGAGGCTCTCCAGGCTCGCCAGTCGCGATTCGGGCAGGGCGTTCCAGCCTTCGAGCACCGCGCGGCGGTAGGCGTAGAGGCCGACATGCTGCCAATAGAGCGGCGGGCTGGCGGCGAGCAGCGCCTCCGACCACTCCCGGGCCGCCGGTACCGCTGCCCGGCTGAAGTAGATCGCCCGCCAGGCATCGCCCACCGGCCGGCCGGGCGTCGACCGCCAGGGAGTGAGCACGGCCTTCACGGCCGACGGGTCGTGCAGATCCTCCGCGCGGGCCAGCGGCGTGACGAGCGTGGCCACTCCCGCCTCGGGGCAGCGGTCGAGCATTCGAATCGCAGCGTCGATCGCCGCGGCGGCGAGTTCCGGCTCGTCCCCCTGCACGTTCACGATCGTCTCCGCGGCCGGCAGCCGCGGCAAAGCCTCGACGATCCGGGCGGTGCCGCTGGTGGCCTCGGGCGATGTCATGACGGCCTCGCCGCCACTCCTCCGCACTGCGGCCGCGATCTCCTCGCTGTCGGTGGCGACGACCACGTGGGCAGCGAGCTTCGACCGCCGGGCTGCCTCGAGCGTGTGCACGATGAGCGGGCGGCCCGTCTCCTCGAGGAGCATCTTGCGGGGCAGCCGCTGGCTCGACAGCCGGGCGGGGATGACGATGACGGCCGATCGGGCCGGGGCCGAGGGAAAAGTGTCCATGGCGGCCAGAATAGTCGTGTGGCGGCCGAACGTGCCACATCGCTACAGTGACGGGAATCCCGCAGACCCGCTCGCGCTCCATTTCCTTGGAGGGATTTCCGCATGTGCGGCATCGTCGGCTACGTCGGCTTCCGTCGCGCCACCGATCTGATCCTCGAAGGGCTCCGGCGGCTCGAGTATCGCGGCTACGACTCGGCGGGCCTCGCGGTGATCGACGACGAGGCGGGCATCCGCGTGCTCAAGGCCTCGGGCCGTCTCGCCCGGCTCGAAGCCCTGCTGCGGGACGAGCCGCCCGAGAGCTCGATCGGCATCGGCCACACCCGCTGGGCCACCCACGGACCGCCCACCGACGGCAATGCCCATCCGCACCTCGGCGGCTGCGGGAGCGTCGCCAGATCCGCAACGGACGCGTCGCGGCCCGCGGTGGCCGTGGTGCACAACGGCGTCATCGAGAACTACCGTGTCCTCAAGGATCGCCTCGAGGCTGAGGGCTACGTCTTCCGCTCCGAGACCGACTCCGAGGTGATCGCCCACCTCATCGACAGCTGCCTCGTCAAGGCGCTGGCCGCGGGCAGGCGGGTGACCGACGACCTGGCCGACAGCCCGTGGGCGACCGCGGTCCGCGAGGCGCTGCCGCACCTGCGCGGCACCTACGGCCTGCTCGTGCTCTTCCGCGACCAGCCCGACCTCCTGGTGGCGGCCCGCCTCGGGAGCCCGCTGGTGGTCGGCGTCGGCGAAGGCGAGCACTTCGTGGCCAGCGACGCCAACCCGCTCGCCGGCCATGCCGACCGGATCGTGTATCTGGCCGACCACGAGGTGGCGGTGATCACGTCGCACTCCCTGCGGGTGCTCCACCGCGACGCCGGCCGGGTGGAGCCCGCGGTGCGGCGGCTCGAACTCTCCGCCGAGGACGTCGGCATGGGTGGCTACGCCCACTTCATGCTCAAGGAGATCCACGAGCAGCCGGAGACGATCCGGGCGGCGATGCGCGGCCGGCTGTCGCGGGACGACGCCACGGCCGTCTTCGGCGGCTTGAACCTCACGCCGCGCCAGCTCCAGCGGATCAACCGCATCGTGCTCACCGGCTGCGGCACGAGCTGGCACTCGGCGCTCATCGGCGAATACCTGATCGAGGAGTTCGCCCGGCTGCCGGTCGAGGTCGAGTATGCCAGCGAGCTGCGCTACCGCAATCCGCCGCTCGACGAGGGCACGCTGCTGTTCGCGATCACGCAGTCGGGCGAGACGGCCGACACGCTCGCCGCGCTCCGCGAGATCAAGCGGAAGGGCCATCCCACGCTCGCCATCTGCAACGTCGTGGGGAGCACGATCGCGACCGAGGCCGACGGCGGCATCTACCTCCACGCCGGGCCCGAGATCGGGGTGGCCAGCACGAAGGCCTTCACCAGCCAGTGCGTGGTGCTCTCGCTGCTCGCGCTCTACTTCGGCCGCCTGCGGCACATGAGCTACGAACGGGGGCTGGCCTTCATCGACGACCTCGAGCGGCTGCCGGGCCTGGTGGCCGAGGCGCTCGCCGCCGACGCGGCGATCCGCCGGATCGCCGAGCGCTACCAGGACGCGAGCACCTTCCTGTACCTGGGCCGGCAGTACAACTTTCCGGTCGCGCTCGAGGGGGCGCTCAAGCTCAAGGAGATCTCCTACATCCACGCCGAGGGCTACCCGGCGGCGGAGATGAAGCACGGGCCCATCGCGCTGGTCGATCGCTCGACGCCGAGCGTCTTCCTGATTCCGCAGGGCGCGGTCTACGACAAGGTCCTGCTCAATGTCGAGGAGATCAAGGCCCGGAAGGGCCCGGTGATCGCGATCGCCAGCGCCGGCGACGAGCGGGTGCGCGAACTGGCCGACGACGTGATCGAGATGCCGGACGTGCCGGAGTTTTTGCAGCCGATCGTGGCCTCGGTGCCGCTGCAGCTCCTGGCCTACCACATCGCGGTGCTCCGGGGCTGCGACGTGGACAAGCCGCGAAACCTCGCCAAGAGCGTGACGGTCGAATAGCGGCCGCGCGAGGTGGCTGGCCGCGGCGGGAAGGCGGCCTGCGGCACCCGGGCGGAACGCCCTCCTACTTGCGGCCTCCGGCCCCATTGGTAGCATCAGGAGACGGTCGCGAAGGCGACGTCACTTGCCCGAGTGGCGGAATTGGCAGACGCGCAAGATTCAGGTTCTTGTCCAGGTAACTGGGTGGAGGTTCAAGTCCTCTCTCGGGCACTCGCGGGCCGCGGCTTCTGCCGCGGCGGCCGCACGAGCGGGGCCCGTCCGGTGGCCACGCGATCTGCATGGCCGCACGGTTTGCTCGACTGGGCCGCTTCGGTAGGATTGCCTCCGAGGCTGTAGCTCAGTCGGTAGAGCATCGGACTTTTAATCCGTTGGTCCTGGGTTCGAGCCCCAGCAGCCTCACTCGGCGACTTCGTTCGCTGCCGCCCGGTTCACTTCAGCCCGAGCTGCCGGCGGCTCTCCCGAACCCGCGGGCCGGCAACATGACTTCCCTGCCTGTTGCCGGCGGATGTGCCTGCGGGCCCGCCACAGCCACGGCGCCCACCGCACGGCATCGCGGCCGCGCCATGTGCGGTCGCGAACCGACGGCGGGAGCCAGGCCCAGGCTCCGACATCGATGACACGGCGCCGCTCGCCCCGCCACCACAGTTTCGCGATCTGCGAGAACGACGAGTCGCCGTTGACGACGAGATGGTCGCATTCCGTGAGCAGTCGCATCTCCACCAGCGACGCACGAGCCATCGCCAGACGATCCGGACAGGACGAGTCGCGCCCATGCAGCGGCCCCGACGCGGGAAACCACTTCGGCACCGTCAGCACGTCCCCGTAGCGGCCGCGGAAATCCTCCTCGACACCCGCGGCGTCGGTCGCAAGGAAGATGACGGCGTGCGGCAGCCGGGCGACGAGGGCATCGAGGCGGCGTCGCAGGCGACGGAGGTTCGTCTTGCGATCCGTGTGGCGAACGTGGACGCCGATCCGCGGACGGTCCGGCCACGCCTGCCGCACCGCGTCCACCTGGGCGACGATCGTCGGGTGAAGTTGCAGATGCTCGTGAAGCAGGCGGGCCAGGATGTCGTCGTCGCCGAGCCCCCGCCACTCGCTCCACCGGCCGGCAAAGTGCCGCCGCAACTGGCCGACGACGGAGATCAAGGACCACATCACGAGCACGTCCGCCGCGTGGCCGAGATCCCTGGGGTCGAAGGAATACAAGCCACCGACGAACGGGCAGCCTCGGATCCCGTGCGGAGCGAGGACCTTCTCCATCTCGGTCGCGGTCAGGCATAGCCGGCGCTCCCACATCCACGGCGCCACCGATCCCGATGGCGTTTCATCCTTCAGTGCGACGGCGACATCGGACCGAAACAGGAGCGGGAAGGCGTTCGTGCCGGGATCCGCGTAGAACCCATCCCGCCAGTCCACCACGACGGTCCGTCCGGCGAGCCTCGCGTAGAGGATCGCCGACAGGAGCGCGAGGATGCGATTGCCCAGGCCTTCGGTCCCCTTCACCAGGACGATGCGGCGGCGGGAGGGCGGCATGGCGGTCGACAAGTTCATCGGGGGCGTCGAGGATCACCGCAACCGCGAACGGCGGGGCAATGCAGCCGCGACTGGGGGTTGAGACCGCGTCTCCGGCGCAGGGTACCATGACGCCATGTACCCACCAAGCATCGCCGCCGTCGTTCACGCGCTCGGCCTGATCGGGGCATTTCCCACGAGACGCACCGCGCCAGAGCAGCTCGCGTCGCTCATGCGGCGACTCCATCCGCTGGCGTGCGGTCACTCCTTCCTCCGGCTGGGCGGCGACGGCGACGGGGGCTACCTGGTGCCCGACGATCTCACCGGCATCGCCGCCTGCCTGTCCGCCGGCATCGGGCGCGACTCCCGCTTCGAGCGCGACTGCGCCGATCGTGGCATGCAAGTCTTCCTCGCCGATGGCTCCGTGAAGGCTCCCTCCGTAGACCATCCGCGATTTTGCTTCGCGCCGCTGTTCATCGGAGCGGTCGACGGCGACGATTCGATGACCCTGGATGCGTGGGCGGCGGCTCACCCGGAAGTCGGCAGCGGTGACCTGCTGCTCAAGCTCGACATCGAGGGCGCGGAATACGAGACGATCCTCGCCGCCCCCGGAGCGCTCCTGGCCCGGTGTCGGTTGATCGTGATCGAGTTCCACCGGCTCGATCATCTCTGGAGCGAGCCGTTCTTCGGCATCGTCTCCCACGCGTTCGAAAAGCTGCTCCGAGACCATGCCTGCGTCCACATCCACCCGAACAACTCCGACGGCGTGCTGCGACATCGCGGTCTCGACGTGCCCCCCACGATGGAGTTCACGTTTCTGCGCCGTGACCGGCTGCCCACCGAGCCGTCATGGCGCTCGGACTTTCCCCATCCCCTCGACCAGCCCAACACCGCGTCACCGCCAGTGCTCCTGCCGCGGTGCTGGCGGCGCTGAGCCGGCCCCATCCCTGCCGCCCGCGCACGATCCGCAGCCGTGAAGATCCCGCCCGCCATCCGCCGCATCGTCGACCGGTATCGCCACCGCTTCCTGCGGGCCGCGCGGGGCGTCATCCACGTCGGCGCCAACATCGGCCAAGAACGGGAACTCTACGCCCACTACGGGCTGGACGTGTTGTGGATCGAGCCCCTGCCGGAAGTCTTCTCGACACTGGAGCGAAACATCCGCGCGTTCCCCCGGCAACGGGCCGTGCAGGCGCTCGTGACGGACCGCGACGATTCCGAATACGCGTTTCGCGTCGCGAACAACGGCGGAGAGTCTTCCTCGATCTTCGACTTCGCGGCGCACGCCGAGATCTGGCCCGGCGTGGTGTTCACCCGGTCGTTGCCGCTGCGCGGCGTGACGCTTCCCACGCTCCTGGCCCGAGAAGGCATCGACCCCGCGCCGTACGATGCGCTCGTCCTCGACACCCAAGGAGCCGAACTGCTGGTCCTGCGGGGCGCCGCGGCGCTCCTCCCGGACTGGAAGTGCATCAAGGCCGAGGCGGCGGATTTCGAGGCGTATGCGGGCGCCGCCCGGCTCGGCGATCTGGAGGACTTCCTCGCGCCGCACGGCTTCGTCGAATATCGCCGCGACCGCTTCGCGCGACGGCCGGCGGGCGGCTCCTACTACGAGGTGGTCTGGATCCGATCGGCCCGCGGCCGGGCGGCTCCGGAGTGCATCTGAGACGGGAAGTGACGTGAATCGCCGCGAGCGCACGAAGCCTGCGGGCTGCCGGGAATCTGGGCAGGCCCGGCGGCCTCCGCGCGAGTGGCGGACAGCCGCCGTTTCAACGCTCGCAGCGTCTTGCTACGGTCTCCGCCGTCTTACCTGCAGCCCCCGGCCGAATCGATGACCGGTATTCCGCGCACCTTCCGACTTGCCCTGTGCCGCCCTCGACGGCTGGCGCCGTTGCCGCTGCTGCTCGCGGTGGTGCTCGCGGGCTGCGGCACGACCCGGATGAGCGATTCGAAACGCACTGCCACGGAGCAGCTGCTCGTCTCAGAGGCGATCGAGCGGGCCGTGATGAAGATCGACATCCGGCCGCTCGCCGGCCAGCGGGTCTTCCTCGACACGGCGTTTCTCGACGACGTCGCGGACGGCAAGTACCTCACGAGCGCCCTCCGGCACCAGCTGCTGGCCTCGGGCTGCATGCTGGCGAATGATCGCGACTCGGCGACGGTGGTGGTCGAGGCCCGGGCCGGCACGATCGGCACCGACCGGAGTTCCGTCATCGTCGGGCTTCCGGCTACGAGCGTGACCCTCAACGGCCACGACACCTCCACGCCGGAGCTGGCGCTGGCCAAGCGCTCGGAGCAACGGGGCGTCGCGAAGCTGAGCGTCTACGCCTACGAACGCGAGACGGGCCGGCCGGTCTGGCAGAGCGGCATGGAGCATGTCGCGAGCCACTCCCGCGACCGGTGGTATTTCGGCGCGGGACCGTTTCAGGACGGCGAGATCCACGACCAGCCCGCGTTCGCCGGGCGGTCTCTCCGCAAGGAACGCAGTGGCCCGGACGCCGGGC
>JBJOKF010000172.1:0-26832 GCA_046046235.1 Planctomycetota bacterium
GCCGGCTCTCGTGGGGCGGGCAGCCCCTTCCTTGGCTTTGATGGGATGGGTGCCGCGAGTTCGCGTGAAGCCAGCCCAGCACCAGCCCACGCCCCCCAGACTGCGCCGGTCAAGTCCCGCCGCCGGCGAGCCCTTCCCTCGCCCCGTAAGATGGACCGATTGCAGCGTTCATAGGGGTTGGAACCCCAAAATTCCTGGAAAAAACAGGAATTTTTTCTCAACAAACTCCTTGAAGGCTGCGTACGGGGGATTAGTCTCGAAGCGTCTTTTTCGAGGAGAGGAAATCCATGTCTCTGTCGCGTGCCCGCTCGAGCCGGTCGATCGCCTTCCGGCGTCTGCAGTCCGTTCTCTGCACGGCCCTCGTGCTCGCGCCGCAGTCGCCGCTGGCGACCAGTGTGACGTCCGGCGCGGCGCAGGCGCAGTGCTGCGGCCAGGCGGCTCCCGCCCCTGTCGCCGTCCCCACGCAGACCTATCGCCTCGACTTCCAGACCGTCTACGACGAGCAGCAGGTCACGGCCTACAAGGTCAGCTACGAGACGGTCTACGACACGCAGACCTACACCGTGCAGCGGCCCGTCTGGGAGACGCAGACACAGGAGCGCCGCTACACCGTCCAGCGGCCGGTGTGGGAGACGCAGAACCGCGAGGAGCGGTTCACCGTCATGAAGCCCGTTTACGAAACCCAGATCGTCGACCGTAGCTACGACGTCACCCGCGACGTCGTCGAGACCGGCTCCCGCGAGGAGCGATTCACCGTCATGAAGCCGGTCTACGAGACGGCGATGCAGCAGCAGGTGAGCGTCGTCCGACGTCCTGTCTACGAGACCAGCGAGCGTGAGGAGGCCTACACCGTCGCCGAGCCGGTCACGCAACTGCGGACCACCTACTCCGTCGGCAGCCAGGCCATCGACACCGTCACGCCCGTCGTGACCCCGGGCGCCACGGCCCTCGGCTGGGTTCCGGGTGGCTGGGCCGTGAATCCCTACACGGGCCTCATGCAGTGGCAGCGCGGCGGCTACACCTGGATGCAGTCGCCGGGCATGGTCACCAACCAGGTCAATCGCGTCTATCAGCCGACCGTCACGCCCGTGCAGGTGCCCGAGACCACGATGGTCAACCGGGTCGTCACGCGGAAGGTGCCGGTGCAGACGGTGCGCTACGTCGACGAGCAGGTCGTCCAGCAGGTGCCTGTGCAGACGGTGCGGATGGTGCCCGAGGAGCAGGTCCGCCAGGTGCCCGTACAGGTCTGCAAGTTCGTCACCGAGGAGCGGGTCGAGCCGGTGAGCGTGCAGGTCTGCAAGTACGTGACCGAGCAACGCACCGCCCAGGTGCCGCGGGTCGTCGAGAAAAAGGTGCCCTACACCTACACCGTGCGGTCGCCGCGGACGGTCGTGATGCGGGTCCCGCTCGATCCGTGCGGCAACCCGATCGCCGCCGCCGTGCAGCCCGTCTCCGCCACGGCCCCCATGCCCGCGGCCGCGGCGGCTGCGAAGCCGGCCGCCGTGGCGACGCCACCGGCGCTGTCGCCGGCTCCGCAGGGCCCGACCAAGACCTACAGCGACAAGCCCGCCGACGCGGCCACACCGAAGGCCGAAGGCTGGACCGGCTCGCCGCTCGACCACGTCGACCCGAAGCAGGCTCCCGCCGCGACGGCCCCGAGTGTGATCCGCGCCGAGAAGCCGGTTGATGCGGCCGCCGGCCTGCGGCCGCTCGAGACGATCCCGACGCCCGCCGCGACGGATGCGGCTCCTGTCGCTCCTTCGACCACCGCCGGCGCCGCCGGCCAGACGCCGGCTGCCACCCCGGCCCCGACCGCCGCGCCGGCCCAGGCGCCGACGCTGGCGCCGCTCGGCCCGGCCGTCGAGCCGGCGCCGCCCGCCACGAGCACCAAGGATGTCCCGGCCGCCGGCACGTCCGGCCGCCTGCTCAAGATCGTGCCGCAGGTCGACGGCCACACGACTTGACGCTGCGGGTGCCGCGTTCCGCGGGCCACGGGCGTGCGGGGACCGCCGCTGCGGTGTCGAGCGACCTCGTGCTCGGGATCGACTTCACATCGGCGCCGTCACGTCGCAAGCCGATCACCGTCGCCGTCGGCAGGCTCGTATTGGGACGGTCCGCACCGGCCTATGAGGTGCACGCGATCCGCAGCCTGGCGACCCGCGGCGAGTTCGCGAGCCTCCTCTCCGCACCCGGACCTTGGCTGGGCGGCTTCGACCTGCCCTTCGGCCAGCCCCGAACGCTCATCGAGCACGAGAACTGGCCGACCGACTGGCGGGAGTTCGTGCGGTTCTACTGCGGCCAGCCCCGCGAGTCCCTGCGCGAGGTGTTCCGCCGCTGGTGCGCCGGCCGGCCCGCCGGCGACAAGTTCGCCTGGCGCAAGGCCGACAAGCCCGCCGGCTCGAGCCCGGCGATGCGGTGGACCAACCCGCCCGTCGCCTGGATGATGCATGCTGGCATCGGGGTCATGCTCGAGGCGGGCCTCGCGTTTCCGGCGCACGGCGTGCCGGACGCAGCCGAAAACGCGACCGAAACCGCCGGGCCCGTGCGGCGGATCGCACTCGAAGCCTATCCGGGGTTCACGGCCCGACAGGTCTGCCGGAAGTCCTACAAGAGCGACGTCCGCGCAAGCCAGACGGCCGAGCGGACGGCCCGGCGCCGGGAGATCCTCGGGGCGCTCGAGGCCGGGGCCGCGGGCCTCGCGCCCAGGCTCGTCATCGACACCCTCTGGAAGCGCCGCATCGTGGCCGACGGCAGCGGCGACCTGCTCGACGCCGTGATCTGCGGTCTGCAAGCCGCCCACGCCGCCACGCTGCCCGCCTATGGCCTGCCCGCCGACCTTGATCCGCTCGAGGGCTGGATCGCGTCGGTGCCGCCGCCACACCGATCCTGAATGGGCCGGCCGCGCCCGGCGTTTGCCGCTTCCGCCGATGCGGGCCGACCGATGCGCTGGGATAAAGCGGAAGCCGCGCCGCCCGCCTGCGGCCGCTCCTTCCGCAGTGACCGCATGTCGCATCTCGGCTCCCTGTCGCGCTTCCTCCCGCCCGCAGCCGACGGGATGCGCTGTCGACGCGGGCAGCGGTCGCCGATCCTCCCACCATGGCTCGCCTTGGCCTCTCTGGCGACGGCCGTGCTTTCCGTGGCTGGCCCGGTCCGGGCCGACGACCCGCTCGTCGTGTTCACCCCGCAGGCCACCGACGAGCTGCTCGCCAATCCGGGCATCGGCTGGGAAACCTTCGGCACGACGCGCGATCGCGACGCCCATCTGCCCGACTGGATTCCCTCCACGATCGCCTACTACCGCTGGAACTGGCGGCAGCTCGAGCCCCGGCCCTCGCAGCTCGACTCGGGCCTCATCGACCGCACGCTCGCAGCCTGCCGCGCCGCGGGTCAGAAGCTCGCGCTGCGGGTGATGACATGCTCGCCGACGAAGGGGCGTCCCTATCATCCAGCCTGGCTCGCGGATGTCGGCGGCCGGGAACTCACCGTCGACTACGGCGAGCCGACGAACGAGGTGACGATCCCCGACTTCGACGACAAGGTCGTCCTCGAACGCCACCTCGACCTGATCCGACGTCTGGGCGCGCGATACGACGGCCATCCCGACCTCGACCACGTCGACATCGGGTCGATCGGCTGGTGGGGCGAGTGGCATCTCAGCCGCTGTAAGAGGGCCAAGCTGCCGGCGGCCGCACGCCGCAAGCAGGTGCTCGACGCCTACCTGGCGGCCTTTCGCCGGACGCCACTGGTGATGCTCATCAACGGCGAGTCGGCGACAGCCTATGCCACGCGACACGGCACCGGCTGGCGGGCCGACTCGCTCGGCGACCTGGGCAGCTTCTCGCCGACCTGGAACCACATGCAGCACCGTTATCCCGCCTTCATCCGCACCCACGGACTCGAGCGGGCCTGGAAGCGGGGGCCGATCACCTTCGAGCCGCCGCACGACGTCGCCGAGTTCGTCTCCCGTGGCTGGCCGCTGCGCACGATCTTCAACTACGCCCTGGCCCTGCACGGCAGCTCCTTCAGCGGCAAGTCGGCGCAGCTTCCCGACGACCCGCGGCTCCGGGAAGAACTGGAGCGGTTTCTGCGGCGGCTCGGCTACCGGTTCGTGCTGGAGGAGGTCGCCCACCCCGCTCAGGCGGTGCCAGGTCAGCCGCTCGTCGTGCGGTCGCGGTTCAAGAACATCGGCTCGGCCCCCTGCTATCGCCCCTACCGGCTGGCCTACCGGCTCGTGGACGCCGCCGGCAGGCGGCACGTCGTCGTCGGCCCCACGACGGTGCGCGACTGGCTGCCCGGCTCGGCGTCGCCCTTCCTCGAAGCCTTCGCGAAGACCATCCAGGAACCGGCCGACCTGCCGCCCGGCCCGCCGGTGATGGTGACGGACGAGATCGAACTGCCACGGAACATCGCCGCGGGTGCGTGCGCGCTCTCGATCGGCATCGTCGGCGTCGACGACGAGTCGCCGGCCGTGCGGCTGGCCATCGAGGGCCGTGACGCCGAGGGCTGGTATCCCGTCGGCCCGGTGACGCTCGGGCGGTGACGGGCGGCGTACGTGGTCCGTTTGCCCTGGCCATCCTGATTCGACACGTTGAAAACGTGTCGCCACGACGAGCCAGAGCCAAAGCCAGAGCCCGCTGCTCGGGGGAGCGGTACCGGTCGGGGGCACGCGCAGCCGCCGGTGAACTTTGACTGCCAGAGTTGGTCCCACCACGCCCGTGGAGATGGCGACGTCAAAGTCCGCCGGCGGCGAGCATGAGCCCCGCCGGTGCCGCGGCGATCTACCAGCTGGCTGCGCGGATTCGACACGTTGAAAACGTGTCGCCACGACGAGCCAGAGCCAGAGCCAGAGCCAGAGCGTTATCGCACCGGCGGCCGGCCGGCGGGGCCGACCTTGAGCAGTCCCAGCTCGAAGCCCTTGGCGACGGCCTCCGCCCGGTGGGCGCAGTGCAGCTTCTCCTTGATCGCGCCGACGTGCGCCCGGGCGGTGCGTTCGGAGCAGCCGAGCAGGTCGCCGATCTCGGCGTTCGTGAAGCCCTGGCGGAGCAGGCCGAGCACCTCGAGCTCCCTGCGCGTGAGCGGCCCCGAGTCATCGGCGGCGGATGCTGGTCGGAGCTTCGCAATGGGCCGGCCGCCGGCATGCACCTCGCGGATGGCGGCGACCAGCTCGTCGTAGACGATGTTCTTCGTGAGGTAGCCCTGGGCGCCGGCGGCGAGGGCGTGCTCCATGTCCTCGGCGGAGTCGGACGAGGTGAGCATCACCACTCGGGCGTCGGCGGCGATGGCCCGCAGCCGCCGCAGCGTCTCGAAGCCGTCCATGCCCGCCATCGTGACGTCCAGCAGGCACACGTCCGGCTTCTGCTCCCGCCAGAGCCGGATCGCCGCCGGGCCGTCGTCCGCCTCACCGACGATGCGAAAGTCGGGCTCGAAGGCGAGGAGGTTTGCCAGCGCCGCGCGCATGACGGGATGATCGTCCACCAGCAGCAGCCGGATGGCGGCGTCGGGACGGGCGGCCCGCGGCGGCAGGAACGATGCGGTCATCCGATCGGCTCCACGACCCACCTGCCGGCCTTGCCGGAAGCCGGTGACGGCTGGAAGTCCTCGAGTATCCTGCGCCGACCGCTGGGCCGCATTGGCGGTTTCGGCAACGCTCATCCCCGAGCCTCCTGCAGGCCATCGGCGCGCTCGCGCCGGGCGGGACTCTCTCCGGCCGACTGCGCCGCCGACAAGTCGCCCACCCGGGCCCGGATCGTCGTGCCCGCGCCAGCCGCACTTTCGATCGTCAGCGCGCCCCCGAGCCGCTCCACCCGTTCCCGCATGCCATGGAGGCCGAAGTGCCCCTCCCGCGGCCCCACCTGCGTGCCGGGCACGAATCCCCGGCCGTCGTCGCGAACGCTGATCTCGATCGCGTCGGCGGCGGCATCGTGTGCCACGAGCACGTCGATCGTGGTCGGAGCGGCGTGCTGCAAGGCGTTGTGGATGGCCTCCTGCACCACCAGCAGCAGATTGCCCGCGATGAAGTCGGGGACGGGGCCGATGCCCCCGGTCGAGCGGACGCCGATCTGGATCGCATGTCCCGCGCCGAGCTGCGCCGCGACCGACTCGATCGCCGCCGGCAGCGTCTGCCCCTTGAGCGGAAAGCTCCGCAGCGCCCAGACCGATTCCCGCAGCTCGCCGATCGCATGATCCACCATCCGGCGCGCCAGGCCGAGATGATTGCCGCTCGGTCGGCCGCCCTGCCGCGCGCTGAGCTCGCACGACTGCAGCTGCATGCCGATCGCAGACATCGTCTGGAGCAGCGTGTCATGGAGGTTCGCCGCCAGCCGGTTCCTTTCCCGGATCGTGGCGTCGAATTCGATGGCCGCCTCGCGCCGGGTTCGCATCTCGTCGGCAAGGCTACGGGACGTGGTCCGCACGCGGCGGCGCAGGAGCCAAACCCACGACAGCGCCGCGGCCAGCAGGCCGCCGGTGAGCGAGAGCGCGACGGCCAGTCGGCGCGGCGTCCACCAGGACGGGGGCCGCACGAGACGCACGTCGTCGGGCGACCGAACGATCAGCTCGAGCCGCTCGACCGCGGGCAGGTGCCAGATCGGTCGGGTGCCCACCTGCGGCTTGAGATCGGCCTGCACGATGCCGGCCACCTCGAGCTCCGAGCCCGGCTCGAGTCCGGCGAGCTCTTGGAACGTGGCGGGCGACACCGCAGCGACCAGCATCGAATTGCCGCTCGAGAGCAAGAGCGAGCCACCGGTCAGCCCGCGTCGTGACTCCACGAGCCGGGCCTTGAAGGAGATCAGCGTGCCGTGATAGTCGCCGGGCTTCGCCAGCAGCCCGTTGCGGCGGGCCTGTGCGTTGACGGCGAGGATGTCGTCCGGCGCGATGGCCAGCGGCCGCGGGGGAATACCGGTGCCGAGCCTGCGGAACACGGCCTCCGTGACCCGCGCGGCCTGCGCCACCCCGGCGAACACCCGGCTGCGATCGACGAATCCAGCCACCTCCACCAGGTCGCCCGGCTCGAGCGACTCGGTGGACTGCGTCTCGATCCGCACCCCGACCGCCCCTTCCTGCAGGTAGAAGAACTCGCCGGGCTCGGCGTACGTCACGACGCCCGAGGTGCGGACGCGATGGCCCGAGGGGGGCTCGCCGCGGAAACCCGCGAGCCTGTGGAGCGGCAACTGCGGCGCCTCGAAGGGCCCCGCTGGCGGCGGCGACACCAGCACGACATCCTCGGCGGAGCCGACGCGGATGACAGGCTCGATAAACTCGCCCCGCGTGGTGAATCGCGACGCCGCCGCCCCGCGGAGCACGAGCCGGCCGTCGACGAGCGCCGCGGGATCGGTGGTCAGCGCCTGCCGCGGCACCGTCGCGATGAATCGACGGCCGGCCGCTGAGAGGACGAGAATCCAGCGGCTGCCGGCATCGCGATAACCCTGCACGATGCCCTCGGCTTCGATCCGCTTGCCGGCATCGGCTCCGCTGAAGAAGCGGCCCATGTCGACACGTTCCGCCTCCGGCAGGCGGCGGTCGCGAGACACGATGCGCAGATGACTCGGAACCAACAGCGGCGCATAGCCGCCGTCGAGATCCTGGAGACCCTCGACCTCGACGGTCATGCCCGGCTCCAGTTGGTTCCAGACAGCGTCTTCGCCCCGCCAGATGCCGCGCTCCTCGGCGAATCCACGGGTGACCCAGATCCCGGCCGACGCATCCTGAAGCGCGAGAAACAGTCCTTCTTCGCGGCTCTTCGAGATCCAGACCACCGCGCCGCGGACGACGGCGCGGCGGGGCCCGTCGTCGTGGTGCCTCGGACCGCCCTCCGGGGAAGGCGCCGGAAAGAAGCGGACGTCGGCGATCGGCACGATCTCCCGCTCGGACTCCTCGGCCACCGCGACGGCGGCCAGCCCGGCGCAGCAGGCGACGGCGCATGCGGCCACGGCGCGTATTGTGTCGTGCATCATCGGCGGCTCGATTCGTCAGCATACCTCGGCAACCGCTCTTCCCCGCCACCGATTGGCCGCCCCGCCGCCGTCGGCTAGATTTCTCAGACCCACAAGGAAACCCTCATGGCCATCGAGGTCACGGACGACCCGCGGCTGCCGTCGCACCGCCGTTCCCGCCGCCCCTCACGGCCGACGGGTGGACAGCGCCCCGGGACCGAAGTCGCCCGGTCGCTCTTTCCCGAGGAGCAGCCGGGAGTCCGCGGCCTCCATACCGTCGCCATGATGGCGGCGGTGCTCCGTGTGCCGCCGGCGGCGATCCGCCACTGGCAGCGGTGCGGCCTCCTCGAGCCGTCACGCCGGTCGACCGCGGTGGCCTGGTTCGAGTTTTCCGAGCTCGTCGTGGCCCGCCAACTCGCCCGGCTGCTCCGCACGGGCCTCTCGCCGAGCGACATCGCCGACCAGCTCTCCCGGCTCGTCCCCGGCGGCGCGCGGGCGGCGGCCCACATCGCGGACCGGATCGTGGTGGAAGGCCGCAGGCTCCTCCTCCGCAGTGACGGCCGACTGCTGGGCGCCGGAGGTCAGCTCCAGTTGGGCTTCGCCGCCCCGGACATCGGCCATGCACCTCTCGAAGAGCCGGGGCAGACCACCGCCGCGTACGCCGACGAAGCGGCGCCCGATGCCGCCGACGAACCGGCCACGGTTGCGGAGCTCTTGGATCTGGCGGCCGATCTCGAGGCGTCAGGCGCGCTGGCCGAGGCCGCCGAGGCGCTCCGCGCGGTGCTCCAGGCGCAGGGCCCGACCGCGCAGGTCGCGTTCATGCTCGCCGAGGTGCTCTACCGCTCCGGCGACCTCACCGCCGCCCGCGAGCGGTACTACGCAACGATCGAACTCGATGCCGACCACCTCGAGGCGCGGTCGAGCCTGGGTTGCGTGCTGGCGGAGCTGGGCGAGCACGATCTCGCCCTGGCGGCGCTCGAGGGAGTCGTCCGTCAGGAGCCACGCTATGCCGACGCGCACTGGCACCTCGCCGCGATCCTGCGCGACGCCGGCCGTGAGCCCGAGTCACTCACGTCGCTGCGGACGTTTCTGACGCTCGCGCCGGAGAGCCCCTGGGCGACGATGGCCCAGGAGCGGCTGGCGGCGGCAGCGACACCAGCTCCTTGAAGTGGCCGGGGGCTCAGTACGAGCCCCACGGGCCGCGCACCGGGTGCACGCCGAACTGCACCGTATCGCTCGGCTGGTTGGGCGTCGGCATGAACGCCCGGCCGCCCCCCACGCCCCCCGGCCCTGGATAGGGACGGCGGAACTGATGATAAATGGGCGCCACCCGCGAGCTCGGCACGCCCCAGCCGTACTCCGTGGTGAACTCCGCCGTCGGCGGCACGACGAGCGCCATCGGCCGGCCCACCCACGGGTCGTACCAGGCACTGTGCCAGCTCTTCCCTTGGCTGCGAAGGTAGTACCGCTTGTCGTACACGCCTTCGCCTCCCGCGACCGCCGCCCGGGTCGCAGCGACGAGGCCCGCGACGGCGAGAATCGCGACGAGGAGGCGACCGGCCCTTGTGGACGCCGTGCGGCTACCCGGTCTCGTGGTCATGATGTCGGTGCTTTCCATGAAGCGGTCACCTGTGCCGGCTCGGGGCCGGATTCCCCTCGTTCACCACCAGCCCTTCGCTCACCACCAGTAGGCGTGCACGTCCGTCCGCATGCCCATCGCCCCGGCCGGACGGACGTAGTGCCGCCGATGCTTGTAGAGAAACTCGTGCGGCATGAAGGGCGGGTAGGTGTACCAGGTGTGGCCGACCCGCGGCGGCACCGGCCGCGGGGCGACATACAGCTGCGCGCCGACACCTGGATAGGCACCGGCCGGCACCGGTGGCACCCAAAAGTTGTAGAAGACATCCGGCGTCGGCGCTTCCACGCCGCCGTTGATCGGCGCGGCATCAGCCAGTCCGGCGGCCAGTAGGACCGCCGCCATCAGGCCTCCACGTAGCACGTGGGTCGCGGTCCAAACGGTCGCGGCTGGGGTGTCGATCGAGCATGGCATCGGATCACCTCGTGGCTTGAGCGGTCGGTGGCATGTGCTGTCAGGCCGACGGGAGGAAGGGCAACCCCCGCGACGCGCGTCGAATGGGGAGTTCGGCAGATCTGCCGCCGCTCTATCACTCAGGCGGCCTGGGCGCCTCCACGGCCCCCCAGCACGAAAACTCCGCCGCGCAGGGATTGCGGCCAAACCGTCAAACTCCGCCCCTCTTGCCAACTCGCCGCCGCGCGTTCACAGTTTCCACACCCGCGAGCATCCCATGGCCAAACGTCCCCCTCCGCCGAAGAAGACCCCGAAGAAGGCCGCACCCGCGTCGGCCCCGGAGCCGGAGGCTGCCGCGGCGGGGCCGGCGGCCGAAGCCGCGAAGCCGCCGGCCAAGCGCCGCGCCACCGCGCAGTCGCTCGCCGCGGGGCAGCGGGATATCTCCGTCAGCGAGTTCTTCGCGAAGAACCGCCACCTGCTCGGCTTCGATTCGCCGCGCAAAGCGCTGCTGACGAGCGTCAAGGAGGCGGTCGACAACTCCCTCGACGCTTGCGAGGAGGCGGGCATCCTCCCGGAGATCTGGGTCCGCATCGAGCAGGTCGGGGAGAGCGGCACCCGCTATCGGATGAGCGTCCAGGACAACGGCCCCGGCATCGTCAGCAAGCAGATCCCGCTCATCTTCGGCAAGCTCCTCTACGGCTCGAAGTTCCACCGTCTGCGGATGAGCCGCGGCCAGCAGGGCATCGGCATCTCCGCGGCCGGCATGTACGGCGTGCTCACCACCGGCAAGCCGGTGAAGATCATCTCCAAGATCGACGCCAAGCACCCCGCCCACTACTCCGAACTGCGCATCGACACCAAGACCAATCAGCCGGAGATCCTGAACGGCAAGGGGGACGGCGTCGACATCCCGGCGGGCAAGGGCGGCGCCGAACTGATGCACAAGCACGGCATCGAGTGGGTCGCGGAGAACGACCGCGGCGAGCCTATCGAGCACGGCACCCGCGTCACCATCGAGATGGAGGCGAAGTTCCAGCGCGGCCGCGGCAGCGTGGAGGAGTATCTCGAGCAGACCGCGATCTCCAATCCTCATGCGCGCATCCACTTCCAGGGGGCCGACGGCGGCCCGGAGCGGATCTTCGAGCGATCCGCCACCGACCTGCCGCCCGAGCCCAAGGAGATCAAGCCGCATCCCTACGGCGTGGAGCTCGGCCGGCTCGTGACGATGCTGCAGGAACACCCGAAGATCACGCTCGCGCAGTTCCTCACGCAATCCTTCTCGCGGGTCTCGCACAGCACGGCCAAGAAGATCTGCGACCTCGCGAAGCTCTCCACCCGCGTGACCACCGGCAAGCTCGGTCGCGGCGAAGCCGACGCGCTCTACAAGGCGATCCAGGAGACGAAGATCCCGCCGCCGGCGACCGACTGCGTGGTTCCGATCGGCGAGCAGCGGCTCCTGGCCGGCATCCGCCAGGTGGTGCCGGGCGAGTTCTTCACCGCGGCCACGCGGCCGCCGGCGGTCTACCGCGGCAACCCGTTCGTGATCGAGGCCTCGCTGGCCTACGGCGGCGGCCCGTCGGCCCAGAAGGTCTCGCTCGATGCGCTCACGGAGATGGCCGGCGAGAGCGACGCCCGCAGCCTGCGGCAGTTCCTCACCACGACCTTCGGCGGCCTGGGCGGCGAGGCGGCCGACAAGATCCTCGACGAGGCGAAGCTCGCGCCACGGCAGTCGCCGTCGAAACTCAAGAAGCCCGCGCTCCAGGCCCTCCACGCCGCCATGCAGCACGTCAACGTCGACGAGGGGCAGAGCATGACGGTGCTGCGGTACGCCAACCGCGTGCCGCTGCAGTTTCAGCCGGCCGCCTGCGCCGTCACGCAGACGATCCTCTCGACCAACTGGCGGTCCTACGGGCTCTCACAGTCTCGCGGCAGCCTGCCGAGCGGACCGGTGACGGTGATGGTGCACGTGGCGAGCGTCTGGGTGCCGTTCACGAGCGAGTCGAAGGAGGCGATCGCCTCCTATCCCGAGATCCAGAAGGAGGTCCGGCTCGCGCTGCAGGCCGTGGGCCGCAAGCTCGGGATGTATCTCCGCCGCCGGCTGCGGGTCGCCCAGGAAGGGCAGCGGCGGAGCATCTTTCTCCGGTATCTCAAGGAGGTGGCCGCCGCCGTGTCGGCCATCAACGGCGTCGATCGGGCGAAGCTCTACGACGACCTGCTCGCCGTCGCCAAGAAGAAGACCGCCGAGGCCGACGTGAAGCTCGATGATCGTGGCCGGCCGATCCAGGACGAGGAGGAACTCGAACTCGGCGACAACTGCATCATCGTGTCGCAGCCGGGTGCGGCCGGAGACACCGCGACCACCGTCGGAGAGCAGCCGGACGACAAGCCGACACGCGGCCGCGGCAAGAAGGCCGCGGCCGCCATGCGCGGATCTGCCGCTGTCGACGCCGCGGCCGCGGATGAACCCGTTGCCGAGCCGACAGCCGGTGCCCGCCGTGGCCGCGGGAAAGGCAAGCAGTCAGCGCCGCCCGCCGCCAGCCGGGCCGGCCGCAAAACGTCCCGCCGGCGGGCCTCCGCATGAACCGCTGGCTGCCGGTGCTCGTGTGCGCGTCGTGTGCATGGTGCGGCTGTAACGCCGACGCTGCGGAGCCGTCTGCGCCAGACGCGCCCCTCGCGCCACCGGCGTGGGGCACGATCGACACGTCCGCCGCCCCGCTCGGCCGGTATCGGTTTGTGATCGACCGGCCGACCGCCGACGACCGCGTCGCCGTGCCCGCCGGCTTTCCGCCGATCATCAGCGTTACCCGCGAGGGACTCGCGGCGGAGGACGTTCGCGTGGAGTATAGCGCCGACGCGGCGCAGATCGCGATTCTCTGGGCGGATGCCGACGCCCAAGCCGGCGGCGCGGTGGCCGTCGAGACCGCCGACGGGACCACTCAGTTCGACGACGGGCGGATCGTGTTTTCCGCCCGTGATGCAAAGGTGACCGGCACGAAGGCGAAGCTCGAGGAGCATCCGGGCAATGCGCGCATCGGATTCTGGACCGATGCCTCGGACACGGTCTCGTGGAGTCGCAAGGCGAGCCGCTGGGGCATGTACGACGTCCGCCTGAGCTATTCGACCGCGTCGCCCTCGGGCACGGAGATCGCGGTCGACGTCGGCGGCACGACGCTCTCGGGCACGCTCGCCTCGACCGGCAGCTGGTACCGCTACTCGACGCTGCCGCTCGGCAAGGTCTACCTGCCCGCCGCGGGGGAGCAGCAGGTGGCCGTCCGCTGCACGAAGCAAGTGGGCGGGGCCGTCATGAACCTGAAGGCGGTGACGCTCACGCCCGCCTGCGAGGGCACGCCGCCCGTGCAGGCCGACGACGGCACGATCACGCTCCACGGCCGCGACGCCACGGTTCTCGGCACCGCGCTCCGCTACGAGCCGGCCGAGAAGAAGCAGACGCTCGGTTTTTGGACGCGGGCCGGTGACGCGGCTACGTGGTCGTTCACCGTCCGGCAGCCGGGAGCGTTCGACATCGAGGTGCTCCAGGGCTGCGGCACGGGCCAAGGAGGCAGCACCGTGCAGGTGACGGTCGATCCCGGCCGCGTCTCGGCCGCCGCAGTCGACTTCACCGTCGAAGACACCGGCGGCTTCCAGGCTTTCCGGCCGCGGGTGATCGGCCGCGTGCGGCTCGACGCGCCGGGCGAACACGAACTGCGCGTGCAGCCGCGGTCGATCGCGAAAGCAGCCGCGTGTGACATCCGCCAGATCAGGCTCCTCCCGGTCGCCCGCTAAGCGACGGCACAGGCATATCGTGGAGGCAGGGGTTGCCCATGCCCTCGAGCGGGCTCGAGAAAGCAAGCGCAGCAAGGATTGCGGAGCGCCGCTTTCACCGCAGTGAGCGCGGGGCAGGATGCCCGGAGCGAACGTCCGGCGAGAGGGCGTGGGCAACCCCGCCGCGCCCCCAGCGCCCGCTCACGCCGACTTCAGCCGCTCGACCTCGGCCTCGAGCTTCTTCACCCGCTCCTCGAGCTCCTTGAACTTCTCACGGGCCTGCTCCATCCGCCGCTGCGCTTCCTCCATCCGCTTCTGGAACATCTCCCGCATCTCCGGCGGCATTTCGGCCCGCGGCCCACGGCGGCCCTCGCCCCACATGCCCGGCTCACGATGCCGAGGCCCCGGAGGGCCGTCGTGATCGCCGGGGCGGCGGTACTCACCGCGCTCCGAATGCTCGGCGTGTTCGCGGTGCTCACGGGGGCCGCCCGGTCCCGGCGGCATGCGGTGCGGCGGCCGATCGGGCGGCCCGCGCCGCTCCGCCTCCATGCGATCCACGACCCGATCGAGCTTCTCGATGATGCGGTCGAGCCGGCTGGCGGCATCACCCTCAGTGACCGGTCGTTCGCGGGGCGGAGTGGGGTCGTCGGCAAGCGAGGGCCGCATGCGTCCCGCCGCCGCCACGAGGACCACCACACATCCGGCCACCGCGATCCATTTCGAGATTCGTGTCATGGCTGCCTCTCTCTCTTCTGTTCCGTCCCCGCGTGAGGTTCTCCGGGCCGCGACCCTCGCGTCCCTTCCCGACAGTATGCTGCCATCATCATGAACGCCCCGCAGCCGGCAAAGTTTCGCGACCCGTCGCTCGTCGATTTTGGCGGTTCAGGTCCCGGTGTCGGCCGCCGCCTCGAACTGCTCGGCGGCGTGCTGATCGACAGGCCACTGGCCCACGCGGGTCTACCGCCGCGCCGCACGGACCACTGGAGCCGGGCGACGGCGATCTTTCAGGGCGGCCCCGGGCCGTCGGGCCGGTGGACGTTCACAGCCCCGCCGCCCGATCCGTGGCAAGTGGAGGTGCCGGTCGCTACCAGGAGCATCGCGCTCGAGGTCCGGCCCGCGCCCTCGGGACAGGTCGGCGTGTTCCTCGAGCAGGCCGAGCAGTGGGACTGGCTGGCCCATACCACGCCGCCGGGCGCCATGATGCTCTCGCTCTTCGCCCACTCCGGCGCCGCCACGCTCGCGCTGGCGGCTGCTGGCGCGACGGTGGTTCATGTCGATGCCTCGCGACCGTCGATCGCCATGGCCCGCCGCAACGCGGCGGCTTCCGGGCTGGCCGACGCTCCCATCCGCTGGGTCTGCGAGGATGCCCGGACGTTCATCGCCCGCGAGGTGCGCCGCGGCAACCGCTACGACGGCGTGGTGCTCGATCCGCCCTCGTGGGGGCACGGTCCCAAGGGCCAGGCCTTTGCGATCGACCGGGATCTCCCGCCGCTTCTGGAGGCCGTGGGCGCGTTGCTCGCCTGCGCTGCGCCGGCTCCCGCAGGTCCGCTCCTGCTCACGTGCCATTCGGCCGGCTGGCATCACCGCCGGCTTCGCGACACACTGGCGGACATCCTGCCGCCCCCCGCCCGAACCCGGCTCGAGTCTGGACCGCTCCACTGCACAGACTCGTGCGGCCGCCGGATCGAACTCGGCGATTTCGCCCGACTGCCACCACCGCCCCGACCCTCATGATCCCTCACGACAGCATCACGAGCCCGGCGAACCCACGGGTGCGGGAGGCGGCGCGGCTGCGCGAGGCCGACGCCCGCCGCGCGACAGGCCTGACGCTCGTCGACGGGCGTCGCGAACTGTCGCGGGCCGAGGCCGCCGGCGTGGAGATCGTCGACGTCTTCGTCGCCGCGGAGTCGTTCGACGCGCTTGTTGCCGACGGCTGGCTCGAGCGGCTGGCGGCGCGAGGCACGAGGATCGTCGCGGTCGCGGAGCGCCCCTTCGCCAAGATCGCCTTCGGCAGCCGCAACGAGGGCTGCGTCGGCGTGGTCCGCTTCGCCGCGCAACCGCTCGACCGGCTGCTCGCGCCGGCCGACGAGCCGGTGCTCGTCGTCGAAGGGGTGGAAAAGCCCGGCAACCTTGGTGCGATCCTGCGGACGGCCGATGCCGCCGGGATCGGCGGCGTCATCGTCTGCGACGGCCGCACCGACGTGGCGAATCCGGCGGTCATCCGCGCGAGCCTCGGCACCGCCTTCACGGTGCCGCTCGCCACCGCGACCACGTCTGAGACGATCGCCTGGTGCCGGAGCCAGGGTCGCCGCGTGATCGCCGCCCGGCCTGAGGCCGGGGCTCTCTGGCACGAGGTTCGGCTGGCCGGCCGGACCGCCATCTTGTTCGGCAGCGAGGCCACCGGACTCTCACCCGCCTGGGAGCAGGCCGCCGCGGCCGGAGCGATCATTGAAGAGACGGTGCGGCTGCCGATGTGCGGCATCGCCGACAGCCTGAACGTGTCGGTGACCGCCGCCGTGCTCGCCTACGAGAGCCTGCGGCAGAAGGGAGGCCCGGCATGACCGGTGAGCCACACGATCCTGACGAAGTCTTCACGGAGCTCACGGCCACCGCCGCGGCGGAAGGCCCGACGGCCATGCTCGCGCGGCTCGCCGCCACGCTTCGTGCGCGGCGGCGGTGGCATGCGCTCTTCGATCTCCGCTTGCTCGAAGCGCGGCTCGCACTCGGCCTGCCCGCCACGGCGGCGATCGCGGCGATTGATCCGCAGGTCCGCGAGCAGCTCGACGAGCGTTCCCTCGCGGCATGCCTCGAGGTGGGCTGGCCGCTCCTCGAGGAAGGCCAGGTGACCGCGGGCTGGATGTATCTGCGGGCGGCGGCCAAGCCCGCCGACGTCGCCCGGCGGCTCGAGCAGATCGCCGCGGAAATCCTGGCCGCGGCGGCGGGCGCCGGGGAGACGGCCGCGCACGCCGGCAACGACGAGGCCGCCGCCGCGCGGCTCGAGGAGATCCTGAACGTGGCGCTCTGGGAGGGGATCGATCCGGCGCTCGGCATCCGGCTCGTTCTCCAATCGCAGGGCACCTGCTCCGCGATCACGGCCTTCGAGCAGGCGGTGTCGCGGCTGCCGGCGGCGCGGCAGGAGTCCGCGGCCGCCCTGCTTGTCCACCATCTCCACGATGAGGTGACGCGGGCGCTCGCCGCGGATCTCGAACACCGCGGCATCCCCGTGGCCGCCGCGGGCGCCGAGGCCGCCCTGCCCGAGCTGCTCGCGGCGGTCGGGCCCGAGTCCCAGGGCCTCCACGTCGACGTGTCGCACCTGCAGTCGGTGCTGCGGATCGCACGGGTCTGCACCGCTCCGGCCACGGTCCGTGCGGCCTGGGAGCTGGCCTGCTACGCCTGCCGCCTGCCACGCGAGGTGGTCTATCCGGGAGAGCCACCCTTCGAGGATGTCGGCCAAGCCTCGCGGCTCTTCTACGGCGCCCAGTTGGGCCACGACGTGGCCGAGGCGGTCGCAGCGTTTCGTCGCGCCGCTACCCTGGCGCGGATCAACGAAGCGGGCACGCTGCCCGCCGACACGCTCGTGCTGCTGCTGCACCGGCTGGGGCGGCATCGCGAAGCGCTTCACGCGGCGCTCGAACGGCCCGCCGAGGGACCGATGCCGAGCACGATGCTTGCCAGCGGCATGCTGCCGACGCTCGTGGAGCTGGCGGCCGCCGCGGATGGCTGGGACGAGCTGCTCGAAGCCTGCCGGTCGCGGGGCGACGAGATCACCTTCGCCACGGCGCTCGCCGCCCGAAGCCGCCAGGTCGGCTAGCGATCGCTCACCAGAGCCGATACCAGGGCGTCCAGCATTCCGTGCAGGGGCCGCCCCCGCCGTTGCCGAGATAGCCGACGTCGGCAGCCGTGCGGAAACCGCGGCCGGGAGGCAGCTGCCACGGGGCGAGTTGTTCGGGCATCTCGCGGGCGCCGTTGCAGCCGCGCCAGCGGTTGCAGGCATCGCAGGGATCGGGCGTCCAGGGCTCGTCGTGCTTGGCGCCGCAGTAGCGACGGCCGCAGCCGGTGTCGCCATAAGGTGTGGAGCTGCCGCCGACGCCGCCGCAGGGACCGCAGCTGCGGCATCCCGAATCACAATCATCGGCCCGCATCTCGGGCGGCGCGGCCGCCGTCCCCAGGACCAGCAGGGCCACGACCAAGACACCACAGGCGCGTGTGCTTCTCATACCGGTCGTATCGGTGCGGAAAGGGTTCCGGCTCCCGCTCCCGACGCAACGGCGTCAGCCTCGGCCGCAGATTGCCCCGCTTGCCAGCGCCATCATCCACCGCGACGGTCAGCCGCCCTGCCGGAGGGCCCGCTCGTAGACCGCCCGGTAGGCGCGGCCGCTCGCGTCCCAAGACCAGTCTTGCTGCATCACCCGCCGGACGAGCCCCGACCAGAGGTCGCTGTCGCCGTGGGCATCCAGTGCCCGCGACACCGCCGCCTCCAGGGCCGGCGGGTCGAAGGCCTCGAAGACGAACCCACTGGCGGTGCCGTCGCGAATGGTGTCGGGCGTCGCATCGACCACGGTGTCGACGAGCCCGCCGGTGGCCCGCACGACCGGGAGCGTGCCGTAGCGGAGAGCGTAGAGCTGCGTCAAGCCGCACGGCTCGAACCGGCTGGGCACGAGCATGATGTCGGCGGCGGCCTGGACGAGGTGGGCGAGGCCTTCGTCGAAGCCGATGATCAGGTCGATGGTCCCGGGAAACGCCGCGGCCGCCCGCCGCAGCGCCTCCTCGATATGGCCGTTGCCCGTGCCGAGCACGACGAAGTGCGCCCGGCCGCCACCGGCCATCCGGGCCAGCAACTCGACGACGAGATCGACGCCCTTCTGCTCGGCGAGCCGGCCGACGAACGCCACCAGCGGCCGCGGGTCGGGGGCCGCATGACCGAGCCGCGCCGCGAGCGCCACCCGCGCCGCGTACTTGCCGTCGGCGAAGTCGTGCTCCGAGTAGTGCCGCGGAATGTGCCGGTCGGTGCGGGGATCCCAGGCAGCCGTGTCGATGCCGTTGACGATGCCGGTGAGGGAGTCGCTCCGCGCGGCGAGCACCCCCTCGAGGCCGCAGCCGCCGGGCGCCTGCTGGATCTCCCGGGCGTAGTTGGGGCTGACCGTCGTGACCTGGTCGGCGAACACGATCCCCGTCTTGAGGAGGTTCAGCTGTCCCCAAAACTCCATCTGCTGCCAGTTGAAGAACTTCCAGTCGAGACCGGTGAGCAGCATGTCCCAGTTCCAGAACAGGCCCTGGTAGGCCATGTTGTGGATCGTCATCACGGTCCGCGACGGGCGAATGGAGGCCGCATCCTGATAGAGCAGGCGGCGATAGGCCGGCACGAGCCCCGTCTGCCAGTCGTGCGCGTGGATGATGTCGAACGGCCGTTCCTGCCGCGATGCCCACTCCATCACGGCCCGCGAGAAGAAGATGAACCGCTCGGCATTGTCGGGATAGTCCTCGGCGCCGCCGTAGAGCGTGGGGCGGTCGAAGAGGTCGTCGTTGGCCACGAAGAGCGTCTCGACCCGCGACCCGGGCCGGCCGCAGCGGAGGATCCGCGCCGGGAGCCGGCGGGTGCCGAGCGGCACGTCGAACTCGATGCCGGTCGGCTCGATCGGGAGCCCCTTGGAGAAGACCTCCCGGTAGGCCGGCAGGACGAGCGTGACCTCCATGCCCTGGTGGACGAGCGCCTCCGGCAGCGCCCCGGCGACGTCGGCCAGCCCGCCGGTCTTGGCGAACGGGGTCGCCTCGCTCGCCACCTGCAGCACGCGCATGATGCGGAAAATCCAGGGTTCGGGCCGGGGCATCCCGCCGGCGGAGGCCGTGACGGGCAATCCCTCTATGATAGTTTGCAAAATCAGCCCATGTGCCCGCTCGTCAATCCCGCCGCGCTGTTTCGATTCCGGCTCCCCTGCCGCAGGCGTCGCACGCTTTGGCCCCCGGCAGCGTGGGACCTGGACGACTCCTGTCGGCTGCCGGCTCTGGGTCCGCTGGCCGATGCCCCGCCGATCTTCGACCTGTGGATGGCCTGGAACGACACCGGCCTGGCGGTGCGGACGGTCGTCCGCGGCGTGGGAGCCAGTCGCTGGTGCCAGCCGGCCCGGCCGGAAGACAGCGACGGCTTGCATCTCTGGATCGCGACGCGACCGACCGGCGAGAGCCACCGCGCCGGCCGGTACTGCCGCCGGCTCGCGCTCCTGCCGACAGGCGGGGGCCGCAGTGCCGACCGGGCCGTGGCCGTAGGCGCGGTGATCCCACGGACGAGCGAGCCGGCGGCCGACGTGCCGCCTGGTGCCGTGCCGATCGAAGGCAAGCTCGGGGCTGACGGCTGGGAGATCGCGGCCCACGTCACGGCGGCGGCGCTGCCGAGCTGGGATCCGCAGGAGATCAGCCGGCTCGGCTTCTTCGCCGCCGTCATCGATCGCCGGCTCGGCCGCGTGCCGGCGTTCGCGCCGGCGGAATATCCCTGGGATAGCGACCCGACAACCTGGGTCGAACTCGACCTTGTCGAGAGCTGACCGCGGGCATCACTGCGGGGCGACTCGATACGGCTCGATCACGACGCGGGCCGGCGGCAGGCTGTCGAGAAAGATCCGGCCGTAGGGCTTCGTGATCATCCGCGGATCGAGGATCACGACCGTGCCGTGGTCGGCGGCGGTGCGGATGAGCCGGCCGAAGCCCTGCTTGAGCTTGAGCACCGCCTCCGGGAGCTGGTATTCGGCGAAGGGGTTGCCGCCGCCGGCGCGAATCGCCTCGATCCGCGCGGCGGTGAGCGGCCGGTCGGGCACGGCGAAGGGCAGCTTCGTGATGATCACGTTGACGAGCAGTTCGCCCGGCAGGTCGATCCCCTGCCAGAAGGCGTCGGTGCCCAGGAGCACGCCGCCCGGCCCCGCGCGGAACTCAGCAAGCATCCGACTGCGGTCGAGGCCGTCGGCCTGGCTGACGAGCCGCAGGTTTTTGCGGACGCACCAGCCGGCCAGTTCCGCCGCGGCCTTCGCGAGCGAGGCGTTGCTCGTGAAGAGCACCATCGCGCGGCCGCCGCTCCGCTCCACGTGGCGCCGGATCATGGCGCCCACGGCCTTGTCGTAGGCGTCCCGCTGCGTCGGATCGGGCAGCCGGTCGATGAGAATCAGCTCGGCCTGCTTGGCATAGTCGAAGGGGCTGCCGAGCCGCAGGCTGCGGGCTTCCGGCACGCCGAGCCGCCGCCGCAGGTAATCGAAGTCGTCGGACGAGTGCGAGCCGGTCGCCGCCCGATTGCCCGCCCCCGGACTGCGCGCCGCATCCTCCGTGGCGCCGGCCGATCGCTTGGTGGCCGTCACCGCCAGCGTGGCGCTCGTCAGGATAACCGACCGGACTTTCCCGAACAGCTCGCGCCCGAGCATCGCGCCCACGTCCACCGGCGCGCTTGCCAGCACGAGCCGCTCGCCGCCGCGGCGACTGCGGTGGGCGTCGACCCACCAGACGCACCCGGGCTCGTGCTGCCCGAGCCAGACGTCGAGGCTGCCGGCGAGCGCGGCCAGCCGGTCGGCAAGCGCGAGGAGATCGTGACGCTCGGCGACGCTCTTCAGCGACTCCGCGGCGACCTTCAGCTTGCGGCTGAGCCCCTGCAGCTGGTCGCCGAGCGTGTCGCTCACGAGATGCGGCGTGGCGACCCGCCACGGCGGCGGCCCCTGCGACGCGAGCTTGGCCCGGAGCGCGGCAAAAAAGTCCTCCGCCGCGCGGCGGCAGCGGAGCACGGCCTGCTCCAGATCCTCGAGCTCGTAGTGCACGGCCAGCCCGCGGTGTGTCCGCTCGTTGAAGATGCGGGAGAGGATCCTGTCGATCGCGGCGCTCGACAGCCCGACGCCCAGATGGTCGCTGGCCACGCTCTCCACCATGTGGGCCTCGTCGAAGATCACGACGTCGTAGTCGGGCAGCAGGCTCGCCCCCTGCCGTCGCAGGGCCAGATCGGAGAAAAAGAGCGCATGGTTCACGACGAGCACCTGCGCGTGGGCCATGCGGCGGCGGGCGGCGTAGTAATAGCACTGCTTGAAGGTGGGGCAGGCTCGGCCCATGCAGTTGCCGGCGTCGCTGGCCACCTCGTCCCAGATGGCGGGCCGGACGGCGAAGGGGAGGTCGGCGAGCGAGCCGTCGGCGGTCTCCTTGCCCCAGGCCGCGACGGCCTCGAGGTGGGCCACGTCCTCCTCCTCGGAAAACAGGCTGCCCGACCGTTCACGGGCCAGGGCCAGTCGCCGCAGGCTCAGGTAGTTCCTGCGGCCCTTGACGAGCACCGCGGAAAACTCCCGGGGCATCACCGAGGCGACGAGGGGGATGTCCTTGCCGACGAGCTGCTCCTGGAGGGCGATCGTGTGCGTGGAGATCACGATCCGTCGCACCCGCGGGCTCGCGACATCGGCAGCATCCCGCGGCTCATCTTCCGCAACGGGATCGTCGGAGTCGCCCTCGGCGGCGCCGGACGCGGCCGGCCCGCCTGCGTCGACCTGGTCGGCGGTGGCCGCGAGGACGGCGGGCACGAGGTAGGCGAGGCTCTTTCCGGTGCCGGTGCCGGCCTCGATGACGGCGTGCTTCCGCTCCTGGATCGCCGCGGCGACGAGCCGGGCCATCTCCAGCTGATGCGGCCGCGGCTCCCAGCCGGACAGCCGGGCGGCGAGGCGGCCCTGGGGCGACAGGAGGTCATCGGGCGTCGTCATGCCGGCCAATGTATCCGCCGGCATGCGAAACGCGATGCGATCCGGCCGCCGGCGCAGGCTGCCTCGACACACGCGGGCTTCCGCGATCACACTCGGCGTCACGCCAACACGTCGTTGGCTTGGTGCTCCCCGCCTGACGCCACTCCTCGGTCGCGGCCTTGAGAACGTCACTCGCGGGAGGGTGCCGGGCGGGGCTCATTCATTTTTCCGGGGTTCCTTCGACAACTCCTGGCGATCCGATCCGCCGGGCCCGAATGTGTTGCCCGCCATTCCTGGTGAACTTTTCCACTGCGCCGACATTGCCCTCGACAACCCAGTAGTTGATGTCTCCACTCCCGAGGTTGTTGGGATCATGGATATTGAAATCGGTTGCCTGCCACTTGTTGTCTTCATCGGTTTGCCGCGGACCGGCTATTTCCATATCCAGCTGCTCGATGCAGAACCCGTGCTTGCCGGTCACTGCGACGCTCCGGGTGCAACGCTGCGCACCCACCCGCCCAAATCGAGAGGCATGATGCGCGAAGGCGAACTCGAGTCCGTTGACGTTGGAGGCCAGGTTGATGTTGTCGCCGTCGGTGTGCTCGTTGACCAGGATGCCGGTGTGATACCCAGTCACGATCACATTGCGCAGGATGGTGAGGGCCCCGTTGTTGCAGGCCGGGGTGATGATGCCAGCCGTGCCGTGGGTGGGCTCAGACGCCTGCACGTTGTAGCGATCGGTGTTGACGAAGACGTTCTCGAGTTTGCATTGCGCCGCGTTCAGCAAGTCGATGCCGCCGATACCGGGATTGTCGTAGGTGCGGACGTCGAGGTTCCGCAGGCTCACGTTGACCCCCGAAAACCGGTCGTACAGCTTGTCGGGGACGTTTGCCGCAGAGATGACCGCAGGCCCCGATTCCGACAGGCACTTGATGATCGTGCCGTTCTGCGGAAACGGAAACGCACCGATCGTCCCGAAGACCGGTGTCGGCTCGCTCTCGCCTGAGATTTCAACCGTGATCCACTTCTTCGTTCCCGGGACAATGATTCTCCCCCGATAGATGCCGTCGGGGATGATGATGCGGCCGCCTCCCGCCTCGATCACTGCCTGTACGCAGTCGGAAAACGCCGCGGTGTTATCCGTCTTGTCGTCGCCCACGGCGCCGTAGTCGAGCACGTTGAACATCCGCGCCGAGGCCGCAACTGTGCTTGATTTCAGCTTCTCGCCTGCGTTTGCGGAAAAGGCCATGCCGGCCATCAGCCAGCCACATATGGTCATCGGAATGACTGTCAGCCGCATGCGCCCCCACCTCCTGCTTGTTGCCTCACGTCCGCGATCAGCTGCTCGCGGCCTTCCATGAGCCACGCCGAACGATCGGATCGCCATTCCGCTGTATCGCTTGGTTCGCCCACGTTCGCATTACCGAGGATCCCGAGCCACCCGCTCGCCCGCCGCATACAAGCCCAGCAGCAACGCGAAATATGCGGCGATCAGACCTGTCTGCATCCAATACGCGGCCGTGGAGCGGCCCTCCAGCACCGAGCCGAGCGCATCGGAGACATTGACGGCACTGAGCCCGAGCACGGTGACGCCCAGGGCCACGATCGCAGCGGGCACTCCGCTTCGATGCAGGGCGGCATTCGCAAAGAGGCACACGTACGCGACCACCGCGAAGGCAATGATCTTGTCCTGATAGGCGTGGAAAGGAACGTCGTAGTACACGAACAGAAGCGGGTATTTCAGGCCGAAGAAGTGCGCCACGGCCATGCAACAGAAATAGGCCACGCCTGACCACAGCGCGAGCCGCAGAAGACGAGAGGGCGAATTGTCGTTGCTCATGGTTACGTTGGCGACCGGCGAACGGCCACGCTGAGCAGCAGGCGGGGCGAAGCGAGCGAAACACTGCGAAAAGCCGTCATGCCCCGCCGGTCTGGTGCAGCACCTCGTTCGGCGTGGCATCGACAGCACCGAGACTACGTGATGGGAACCATCTGTCCCTGAGTCGCAGCACCGGAATCTCGACCAACTTGGCCATGACAATCCCCAAACAGAACGAACCGCCAAAGTAGACGACAAGCCGAGGCCCAAAGTCTAGTGGCATGCCCAGCATCCGCTCGACCAACGGAATGCCCCAGGCCTGAACAGGCATATGCCACAAATAGATCGAGTAGGAGAAGGCTCCGAGCGTGGCCAGGAGGCTCACAGACCGATGAGACGGGATGGGCGATTGAAGGATACCCACCAGAATCATCCCACTATCGATGTAGCGGACTCGCGATGCAGCGGGGCGTGACAGGCTGCCCCGTTTCATTTCATCGGGTGTTGCTGGAAGAACTCCCACATCATGTCGTTGGCGGATATATCGCGGGTCGATATGCCGAGAGAACGCATCCGAGGCTCCTTGCCGGGCCAGGTATGCCCGCCGCTTTCGATGACGACGAGCACGACCTCCGACCCCTCCTTCCCGGAACCATACCGCACTTGCCTTACTGTCGTGCCATCGTCCTGTCGGTCGACGAGCCGTGTAGTCGTTGGGGTCTTATCACAGCCATTGGCAGCCACCCACGCATCTATCGAATGCTGGACCGAGTAGAAATCAGTGCCCGAAGGGCCCCTGCCTTTGCCACCGCTGAACGGCGCGAACTCATCCCCATCGCCATGAAAATGCATGACGGGCACTGGCCGGTTAGGGTGACATTCCTTTGTGCCCATCGGCCCGCCGACCGGTGCGATGGCGGCGATTCGATCCGACAACTCCGACGCGAGCCGGTAACTCATCATCGCCCCGTTGGACATTCCGGTCGCGAACACTCGTCGCTGATCGACATTCGCCACTTCGGCAAGGTCGTCGAGTAACGCCCGGGTGAACGCCACGTCATCCACATTGCTCGTGGCCGCATGGCCGCAGCAGTTGCCGGCATTGAAAGTCAGCATTCTTCGGAGTCGGCCGCTCCCCGCGGGGTACACCACGATGAACCCGGCTTGGTCGGCTTTTTCGTTCAGTCCGCTGAAAACAACCATGTTGTCGGCATGTGCGCCTCAACCGTGAAACGCCAGCACCACCGGCGCGGGCGTGGCGGGATCGTACTGGGGAGGCACATGCACCAGGTAACTTCGGCGCACACCCTCTACCTCGATGGTGCGAGCGTGATCGCCCGACCGCAAGCCCGCATCACCAACGGCCATGATCATAAAAAGGAGGGCTGCAATGCTCATCTGCTGCAACCTCGTTGGCTGCCGCACGGGGAAGCTGATCAGCGGCGGACCATGGACTCAGCTACACCGCGAGACGCAAGCCGCCGTCTGATCCAGCACCTGGTTCTGCCTGCTACGCCGTCCGCCGAGCGTGGAGCAACTCGCCCGCTGCGATCGGGCGTACATCATCTGCGTTGACGGTGATCAGTGCCACAGTGTGCCCGCTGCCATCCACGAACTCGACTTCGTAGGCTCGCCCGCCTTCGTAGATATGCACGATTGTTCCAACATCACCGCGATGAAGCCTTTCGTGGGGCGGTTCACAATCGAGCACGACAAGAGAATGTTCGGCGATCATGACTCTTCATCCGGGCACGCGGTTACGAGTCGAGGAGGACGACCACCCTCGACTATCCACACAGCCAATACGCCTGCGGTGCGATGCGACTCACGGCCGATTCGACCCTTCATGAAGTTTTTTACTCCGTATGGCGTCCGGACGGTAGCGAACTGGTCGCATGGGGCGGCAAGGGCCAAGACATCGCTTGCCAGCTCCTCCCAACGATCACGGGCATAGCCGAGCGACTGGAACCATGCCGCCTTGGAGCCGCCGTCGGGATGCTCAGGATTGAGCAAATAGTCGCGAACCTTTTCGGTTGCGGCGGTCGCCTCCTTTGCGTTCGGAATCGGCATCGGGTTTCAAATGGCCGAACGGGGAAGCTGATCAGCGGCGGACTGGTTGATTCCCCATGCCGCTGGACGATGGCCGCCGTCTGATCCAGCGTCTGGTTAGCCCTTGCGTCGGAGTAGCAGGTCGTACTCCGCATGCGTCCCAATCCAGATCCAAACAATCTCTTCGTTGCGCTCGGCTGCGAGAGCGCGATGGTGCAGGCCCACGCGGGCGGACCAAACCCTTCCGATTCGCTTGAAGTGCAAGGACGGGTGGCGTGGGTCCTGCAAAAGCATCTGGTAGCCGCGATCTGCCAGTTGCTGAATCTCTTGCGGCAAGGCCCTGTAAAGCCGCCAGAATCGGGGGCTTGCGCGGTGTTTCATCGATCCGTGCAGCGGCCAGCGTCCAAGTCATCGAGGGCCTCTTGGATCAACCAGTCGAGTCGCCCCGCAGCGTCGTCTTCGGCGATCTGACGATCCCAGGCGGTGGCATCAAACTCGGCATACCACGCGCGAAATGCTGCCATCTGATCAGGCGACAGTTGCTGGATCGCG
>JBJOKF010000194.1:0-2569 GCA_046046235.1 Planctomycetota bacterium
TCTCGCTGCGTTGCGCGTCATGCCGTGGCTGATGCACCACGCCGGCGGCCGCGAGCTCGCGCCACGCCCGCTCGACGGTCGCGGAGTCGACCTTGTCGAGACCGTCGCCCGCGGCGGCGGCGAGCGCCAGCTGCGCCAGTTGGCCGACGGTCCGCGGCACGCCGCCGGTGAAGCGGGCGAGCGTCGCCGCCGCCGATTCCGGGAAGATGGCGGGGTCGCCGCCCACGCGGGCGATCGCCCCCGCGAGGAAGGCCGCGACGTCGGCCTCGTCCCAGGGCGCCAGTTCGATCCGCACCGCGGCCCGCTGCCGGATCGCGGCGGGGATGCGGTCGAGCCCCGGCGGCGTCGCGGTGGCCACGACGACCGTGCGGGCGAACCGCGGCTCGGCGGCCGCGACGAGCCGCCCGATCCCGTCGACCGCGTCGGGCGGCGCCAGGTCGAGATCGTCGAAGACGAGCACGGTGGAACGATCCATGAGCGTGTTTTCGCGCAGCCGGTTCTCGAGCTTCTGCCACGCCCGCACGGGCTCCGCGCGGCTCCGCGGATCGAGCGGCAGCCGTTCGAGCACCAGTTCGATCCAATCCCCGGCGGCGAGGCCGCGCAGCGACAGGAGCACCGTCTCCGCGCCGAGGCCGCCGAGCCGGCGGACAGCCATCGCGGCCAGGTGGCTCTTGCCGCAGCCCTCCTCGGCCGTGACGAGCCCGAACCGCTGCCGCTCCTCGAGCAGCCACTCGAGCCGGGCGAGACTCTCATCTTGCGGCGCGCCCGAGTGGAAGGTCGCCGGCTCGAGCCCGCCGGCGAAGGGAGGCCCGGTGAATTTCCAGTGGTCGCGTGCCATGATGCGGGAGTGTAGCCAGGGCGACGTCCCCGAGTCAGGACGAGCTCACCCGCGAAATCAGGGTTCTTTTGCATGGCCGAGCGATTCCACGTCACCACGCCGCCCGCGGCGGGCCGGGCGTTCCTGGAGGGCGACGAGGCGCGGCACCTGGCGAAGGTGCTCCGCGGTCGCGTCGGCGACGAGGTGACACTCTTCGACGGCCGGGGACTCGAGTGGCCGGCCCGCATCGCCGCGATCGACCGCGACCGGGTGGCCCTGGAGACGGGAGACCCGCGGCCGGCCGAGCCCTTGCCTGCGCGGCGGGTCGCGATCGGCGCGGCGCTGCCGAAGGGCGACCGGCAGAAGTGGATGGTGGAGAAGCTGACGGAGCTGGGCGCGACGACGCTCGTGCCCCTGGAGACGACCCGCGGCGTGGCGGAAGCGACGGCGGGCGCGCGAGCGCGGCTCGAGCGGGTGGTGATCGAGGCCTGCAAGCAGTGCGGCCGCAACACGCTGCTCGAGATCGCGGAGCCGCGGTCGCTCGACCGACTGCTGGCGGAGGTCCCCGCCGGCACGCGGCTGCTCGTCGCCCATCCCGGCGGCGCGCCGATCGACGCGGACGGACCGCTCGCGACGACCGCCGACGTGCTCGCGCTCGTCGGCCCCGAGGGCGGCTTCACCGCAGCCGAACTTGCGGCGGCCGACGCCGCCGGCGCGACACGGGTCGGCCTCGGGCCCCACGTGCTCCGCGTGGAGACCGCCGCGATCGCCCTGGCAGCCCGGCTCGCCGGCTGGCGCTGAACCGGCCGCTGCTGCACGAAATGCCTCGCATCCTGCTTGCATTTCTTGGCGGGCCTCCGCCCGCTGGTGCTCACCCGGCCCTCCGGGCCTGGCGCAAGGACGATGCCGCCCCCTGCTGCCCAATCCGGGAGGTGAGGGGCCGGCCGTACCCCGAGAGCCGGCGTATGCCGACAAGCGCAGCCAGGATGGCGAAGCGCCGTCGGCATCCGAGTGAGCGGAGGCCCGGAAGGCCGACGCGAACGTCCGGCGACGGGGCATGGCCGGCCCCTCACCGGCGCCCTGCCAACCATGAACCCGACACGATTCAAAATGTGTCGCCACGACGGCCCAGAACCCTCACTCGCCGGCGCAGCAGCGACACCGCTGCGGCACGTCGAGGACGAGCGTGGCGGCGTAGGCTGCCTTGTCGTAGCCCTCGCCCTTCTCTTCGGGCTTCACGAGGTGCGTGACGACGAGCACCAGGTTGCCCTCCTTCGGCGTGTAACTGCACCGCCCTTCCGCGTCGGTCCTGCGCTCGTGCTCGGCGTCGAAACCTTCCGCCAGCGTCGTGCCCCGGGGAATGAACGACACGACGTGATCGGCCAGCGGCTTTCCCTTGAACAGCAGCCGCACGACGATCGGCTTGCCCGGCCCGCAGCCGAGCACCGGATGGCTCTCCAGCGCCAGTTCGAGCGGATGGCCGAGCAACGCGGGCAGCGGTCCGCTCGGCTGGCCCGGCATGTCGAGCGACTCCGCGGCGAGGAAGTAGGCTTTGCCTCCCTTGAAGCCCATGGCACCGTGACGAACGCCCTCGCGGTAGTGCGCCACGCAGTGCAGTCCCTCGTCGGCCGGCACGAACCGCGCCGACCAGAAGCCCTCCTTCGGCGCGTAGCCGAGGTCGACCAGGTCGGGCACGAGGTCGGTCGTCCGCCCGCCGGGGCCGATCACGTCGACCTTCACGCCCTCGAGCGA
>JBJOKF010000005.1:0-6215 GCA_046046235.1 Planctomycetota bacterium
GAGGCTCACGACGAGTTTCCGAAGCGGGTGGTCGTGTTCAGTCCCCATCCCGACGACGACGTGATCAGCATGGGCGGAACCTTCATCCGCCTCTGTGAGCAGGGGCACGAGGTGCACGTCGCCTACCAGACCAGCGGCAACATCGCCGTCTGGGACGAGTCGGCCGACCGCCACGTGGACTTCGTGGAGGAATGCTGCCGGGCGTTCGGCATCGACGGGGCGGGGCCGGCCGGCGGGGTGCGCGGCATCGCCGAACGGATCCGCACGTTCTTGAAGACGAAGCCCGCCGGCGCCGTCGACCTGCCCGAACTGCAGCTCGTGAAGGGCCTGATCCGCCGCACGGAGGCGCGGGCTGCCGCCCGTTATTCCGGCGTCAAACCGGAGCACATCCACTTTCTCGACCTGCCCTTCTACGAGACCGGGCGGGTGCGGAAGCTGCCGATCGGGCCCCGCGACGTGGCGATCACCGCGCAGCTGCTCGAGGAGGTGCGGCCGCACCAGGTCTACGCCGCGGGCGATCTCTCCGATCCGCACGGCACGCATCGGGTCTGCCTGACGGCCGTGACCGCGGCGCTCGAGTCCCTCGCCGATCGCGACTGGGCCCGCCGCTGCGAGCTCTGGCTCTACCGCGGCGCCTGGCAGGAGTGGGGACCGCACGAGATCGACATGGCGGTGCCGCTGTCGCCCGACGAGGTGAAGCGGAAGCGGATGGCGATCTTCAAGCACGAGAGCCAGAAGGACCGGGCGCTGTTTCCCGGGCCGAGCGACCCGCGCGAGTTTTGGCAGCGGGCTGAGGATCGCAACCGCGACACGGCCCGGCTCTACGACAAGCTGGGGTTGCCCGAGTACGAGGCGATCGAGGGGTTCGTGCTGCACGGGGGATGAAGCACATGGCGGACAGATTCAACGTCGGCATCATCGGCTACGGTTGGGCTGCCACGGCTCACATCGCGGCGATCAACGCCACCAGCCGGGGCCGCGTCACCGCGGTCTACTCGTCCCGCGCGATCGACGAGGCGGAGCTGTCGGCCCGTCATGGTGGCCGGATCAAGGCCTATCGCGACCTGGATGCGATGCTCGCCGATCCGTCGATCGACGTCGTCGATATCACGAGCTATCCGAGCCAGCACCGCGACCAGGCGGTCGCCGCGGCGGCCGCGAAGAAGCACCTCATCCTCGAGAAGCCGATGGCGATCGAGCCCGGGGATGTCCGCGATATCGTCGCCGCGGCCGCCAAGCACGGCGTGCGCGGGTGCGTCTGCTTCGAGTGCCGCTTCTCGAACCAGTTTCAGGTGACGAAGGCCCTGCTCGACGAAGGGCTGCTCGGCAGCCTGCACTACGGCGAGGTGGACTACTACCACGGCATCGGCCCGTGGTACGGCCAGTATCGTTGGAACACCGGGAAAAAGGACGGCGGCAGCGCGCTGCTCACCGCCGGCTGCCACGCGCTCGACGCGCTGCTGATGCTGATGGCGGGGGAGGGGGGCACGGCGAATCCCGTGGAGAGCGTGTCGAGCCTCGGCACGCGGTCGTCGAGCGAGATCTTCGCCCCCTATGAATACGACACGTCGAGCGTCACGATCCTCCGCTTTCGAAACGGCGCCGTCGGCAAGACGGCGGCGATCGTCGACTGCCTGCAGCCCTACTACTTCCACACCCACCTCGTCGGCAGCTCGGGCAGCCTCTTGGACGACAAGTTCCACTCGATGAAGCTCAAGGCCGACAAGGGCCACTGGAGCCGCCTGTCGATGAAGATGCTCGACTCCGGCGACGTGAGCGACCATCCCTACCAGGCGCAGTTCCAGGCATTTTTCGACGCGCTCGACGCCGGCAAGGACATGCCGCTGACGAGCCTCGCCGAATCAGCCCGCACGTTCGACGTGATCTTCGCGGCCGACAGAAGCGCCGCCGACGGCGGCCGGCCGGTCGCGGTGGGCTAGCGGCAGGCGGTCACGAGACTGCCGACGTCGAAGCCCAGGCAGCAGGCCTGCCGGGTGAGCTGGGCGTAAACCCCCGGGTCGAGCTGCGGCTGGCGGGCCAGGATCCAGAGAAAGCGGCGGTCGGGCGTGCCGACGAGCGCCCATTGATAATCGTCGTCGAGCGCGATGACGAAATAGTTGCCCTCCGCGGCGACAGGCACGAAGGCCGCCAGGCCGCCGAACTTCACCCGCAGCCGGGTGTTGCCCGAGCAGGGCACCGGTGTGGCCCGGCCCTCGATCGACGTGCAGCGGCCGCTCGCCTTGACGCAGGTGTTGACGACCTTGAGCGTGCCGTCGCCGCAGGGCGTGTATTCGGCGCGGGACCGCTCGCACGACCGCTGAAACCAGTTGGGCAGGCGGGCGATCTCGTGCCAGGTGCCGGCGTAGCGTGCCAGGTCGACATGGGGCACTGTGGGCAGCGGGTCCGCGGCCGCGGCTGTCGGGCCCGCGGCCGCGCACAGCCCAAGCGTGATGCCGAGGGCCTTGATCGTCCGGGAGAGCGCATACGGTAGGCGACGACGGCGCGGGGTCGGCATGGGGTGAATCCGATCGGGGCAGGAGAGGGCGGCGGACGACGTACTGTCAGGGCGACGATCGCTCAGGGCCGCTGATCTTCGCCGAGAGCTTGCCGATGCACTTGGTACCCGGCGGCACGTTGACCTTGAGATAGAGCACGCCGTCGCGGTCGGCCGGCTTCTCGTAGCTCGAGCCGACGGCGAACGGGCGGGGCGGCTTGTCGTTCTGGCTGCCGCTGGCCGGCTTGCCGGCGGCGCCGGCTGGAGCGATGACGCCCGTCACGGCGCCCATCGGCACGTGGGCGACGAGATCCTCGGCCGGATTGTCGGTCGGCACGCCCTCGGGGCCGGACTCGAGATCGAGCGAGAGTCTGTAGTCGCCGACGACCTGGATGCGGATCGTGCGGTCCTTCGTCACGGTGCCGACCGGCTGCCAGCCGCCGCCCGGCTCGATGTCGAACTTGAACTCGTTGGACTCGAGAATCTTCTCGTTGAGTTCCGCGAGCTTCGTCCGCACCGCCTCGTTGCGCGGGTCGAGTTTCTGCAGCGACTCGAGCACCGTCTTGGCCCGGTCGTACTGCCCCATCCTGTCGTACGAGAGGATCAGATTCGTGGTGTCGCGGAGGAACGACTCGCGGACCTCTTCGAGCTTGGCGTCGAGACGCTTCACCTCGAGCGGGTTGGGCTTCGCGCCGGTCTTGGGAGCCTTCGTAGCGGGGCCTTGGGCCGCCGCCGGGCAGGCCAGGCCTGCCGCCATCACGAGCAGGCCGCAGGCCGTGGGGAGGACGGGCTTCATGGTCTCGCGTCCCCGGATGCCGGGGTTCCATCCGTGGTGGTCTTCTCGAGCCGCTTGAGCAGCTGGAAGAGGTCGCTGTCGGTCGTCAGCACGAGCGTGCTGTCGCGGCCGAGTGTCGCCTTGTAGGTGTCGAGTGTCTTCAGGAACTCGTAGAAGTCCGCAGCCTGCGGGCCGGCGGTGTAGGCGGCTGCGTAGACCTCCGAGGCCTGGGCATCGGCCTTGCCCCGGATCTCCTCCGTCTTGCGGTAGGCCTCCGACTGGATCCGCTGCAGATCCTTGTCTTTGCGGCCCTCGATCTTCGCCGCTTCGCCGGCACCCTCCGCGCGAAACCGCTCGGCGATCTGCATCCGCTCCGAGATCATTCGGTCGTAGATCTTCTCGATCACGCCCGACTTGTAGTTGAGCCGCTTCACACGGACATCGAGCAGCTCGATGCCCCAGAGCCCGACCTTCGACTGCGCCGCGGCGAGGATCTCCTTCTCGAGTTCCGGGCGGCCGAACTCGATGGGCGGCAGGCTCCCGACGGCGGCGCCGGCCTCGCCGAGGGCCGCGTCCTGCTCGGGACGGCGGTGGCGATCCGACCGCACCAGTTCGATCAAGTCGTGGCGGGCGACGACGTTGCGGGTCTCGCTGCCCAGGATATCGTCGAGCCGAGACAGGGCGCTGCGTTCGTCCCGCAGGCTCTCGAAATACCGCAACGGATCGGCGATTCGCCACCGGGCGAACGTGTCGACGACGACGTACAGCTTGTCGCGGGTGGTCATCTCGCCCGGCGGCCCGTCCCACTCGAGGATCCGCTTCTCGAATCGGTTGGCCGTCTGCACGAGGGGCAGCTTGAAACGGAGCCCCGCGCCGGGGGTGTCGGCGTTGATCGGCCGACCGATCGGCCGGCCGAACTGCGTGATCACGACCTGCTCGGTCTGATCGACGGTGTAGGCGCCCCCCAGGATGAGCAGCGCCGCCAGGACCGCCAGCACTCCGCCGAGCGGCGAGAGGATCGCGTCGACGAGCCGCCGGCCGAGTTGCAGGAGCGGATGGTTGATGGGAAGCGGGGTCATCGGTCGCTGCCGGCGGGTGACTTGGGGCGGGGGGACGGGGCGGGTGGCTGGAGGTTCATGAACGGGAGAAACTGCTTCGCGTCGGCGTCGAGGATCACCTTGCCGCCGAGCTGGGGCAGGACTTCGGACAGCGTCTCGAGGTAGAGCCGTCGCTTCGTGACCGCGGGCGCCTTCTCATACTGCTCGAGCAGCGCCTTGAAGCGGGCGACGTCGCCCTCGGCCTCGTTCACCCGCTTGAGCGCGTAGCCCTCCGCCTCGCGGAGCTTCCTCTCGGCCTCGCCGCTGGCCCGCGGCACGACCTTGTTGTATTCGCCGTTGGCCTGGTTGATCATCTGCTCCCGCTCCTGCTGGGCGCGGTTGACCTCCTCGAACGACCGCTGCACCGCCTGGGGCGGATGCACGTTCTTGAGCTGCACCTGCTGCACGCGGAGCCCCATGCCAAGCGACTGCACGAGCGCCGTCAGCTTGGCGATGGCGTCGTTTTCGATGCCCTGGCGGCCGATCGTCAGCACCTCGTCGACGGTGCGGTCGCCGACGACCTCCCGCATCACGCTCTCGGAGAGGTCGCGGAGCGTCGGGCCTGGCTCCCGGTGGTTGAAGAGAAACTGCTCCGGATCGCTGATCTCGTACTGCACGACCCACTCGACGTGGGCGGCGTTGAGATCGCCGGTGACCATGTCGCTTTCGAGCTGCTGCTGGGCGGCGGAGGAGTTTTGGTCGGCGTTGGTGGCGCCGGCGGAGCCGAAGCCGAACTCCATCTTGAGCTGCCGCTTCACCGGCAGGATCGTGACCGTGTCGATGCCGAAGGGCAGCTTGAACCGCAGGCCGGGGCCGACGGTGCCGACGAACCGGCCGAACCGTTGGATCACGCCGACGCTTTCCGGACCGACCGTGTAGACGCCGCGGGCCAGGCCCGTCACCAGGAAGAACGCGGCCGAGGCGGCGACGAGCCAGCGGAGCGGCACGCCACCGGCGGGCAGGCCGGAAGGAACGTGAGGCCGAGTGAAGCGGGGAATCTCTGGCATCGCGGGGCCGCTGGGGGAAGCGAGGAGGCAATGCGATGATACCACCGCCCGATGCACGGGGCAGCCGCCAGCGGTATCCTGGTCTGGTCGAGGTGGTCGGCCGCCCGACGCCGCCCCAGCGGCGGCCTTCCCGCCTCCAGTCTGCCTGTTTTCAGTCTTCAGGAGCCCGCCATGCCCAGCCTCCGTTCGTGGTGTCTCGCCCTGCTCGCCTGCTGTCTCGCCCTGCCGGCCGTCGCGGGTGATCCTTGGCTCGTGGTGGATGGCGGGGAGGGGCCCGGCACGGGCAAGCGGGTCGTGCTCGTCAGCGGCGACGAGGAATACCGCAGCGAGGAGGCGCTCACCCAGCTGGCGAAGATTCTGGCCAAGCACCACGGCTTCACCTGCACCGTCGTCTACGCGATCGACCCGGCCACCGGCGAGATCAGCCCCAACACGCAGACCAACATCCCCGGCCTCGAAGCCCTGCGGACGGCCGACCTGATGGTGATCGCGACCCGCTTTCGCAAGCTCCCCGACGCGCAGATGAAGGAGATCGACGACTTCCTCAAGGCGGGCAAGCCGGTCGTGGGCCTGCGGACGGCGACCCACGCCTTCAACATCCCCAAGGAAAGCCCGTACCACCACTACTCCTGGAACCAGACCGGTGAGCGGATGCCCCAAGGCTTCGGCCGGCACGTGCTCGGCGAGACCTGGATCAACCACCATGGCCACCACGGCCACGAGAGCACCCGCGGCCTGCTCGTGCCGGAGGCCAAGGATCATCCGATCCTGCGCGGCATCAACGACGGCGACATCTGGGGGCCGACCGACGTCTACGGCGTGCGGCTGCCGCTGCCGGGCGA
>JBJOKF010000017.1:0-12183 GCA_046046235.1 Planctomycetota bacterium
AAAAAGGCCATGCCCGGGGGAGGTCCCGTGCAGCATCCGTGCTGTTGGGGCCCGCTCCGTGGACGTTCTCGTTTCCTGGCCGGGGCTCTGTCCGCCAGGCAACTGCGCTTCCTCTCACCCGGGCATGGCCAAAATCGTCAGTCAGTTCGTCAGTTCGTCAGTTCGTCGATGCGGCGCCGGAAGTCGGGCATTTCGGCGGTGATGAACGCCGTCCATGCCGCCGGCTGCCAGAGTTCCACGCAGACTGCCGCGCCCACCACGAGCAGATCGCCACCCGGCTCGACGGCCAGGAACTCCCGGAAGCCCTCGGGGATCACGAGCCGGCCTCGTTCGGCGAGCCCCACCGCCTTGTGTCGCGTCGACAGCAGGCGGCCCACATCCTGCACGTGTCCCACCCGCTGATTGAGCAGGCCGGCCTGGAGCTTGGTGCGGACGACGTCGATCGCGGCGTCGATGCGGGGCTTCCAGATCGCCGCCGGCCAGAGCGAGAGGCAACCGGCCCGCTCCTTCGCCAGCACCATCTTGGCACCGGAGCTGGTGAGCGGCCCGAGCAGTTCGGGCGGCATCGAGATCCGGTACCGGTCGTCGAGCGTGCGGGAGAACTCCCCCAGCAACAGCTCCGCGGATGGGCTCATACGCGACGGTCACGAGAGGTCCGGCCTCCGTGGGCATCCCCGTTGGGATGACATTCCCAGCGGACGAATCCATTCAAAATGGGTCGCAAACCCACAAAGCCTGCCGCAAAGCAAGCTAGTTGGGTTTATTTCCCACGAACGCGGATTCTAGCCGGCGCCGCCGGCCCGTCAACCGCCCGGTATCCGATCCCGTGGGGCGACGGTCCGCCGCCCCCGGATGGTTTTGGAGGCGGACTACTTGCAGGAACTGCAGCCGCAGCCGTCGGGGCAGTCGCCCAGTTCCTTCTTGGAGGCCTTGAGAGCCGCGGCTTCCTTCGAGAGCTTGAACTCTGGTCCGGCCGGGAAGTACTGGATGTCATCCTGCAGGTAGTAGGCACTCGGCAGCGTCTGCCCGCCCACATCGACCTGGCAGCCGGTCAGCGGCAGGGATCCACAGGCGATTGCCAGCAGGCCGGCCCGGATGGCGGGCCTGAAGCGATAGTGGAACTGGGCGGTGCTCATGGGTTCTTCCCCGAAGGGCTCGTGGATCGCGCGGGGGCATGCGGTTCGCGATGTTCCCGAACTCGACTTCGGGGATATCGGCCGGCGCATCCGGAAAACTTTCAACAACCGCCACAGCCGGCAAAACATGCCTCTCCGGAATGCCGAAGAGACTTCCTGCGCTGCCTATTTTCACAGCAGCCTTTCGGGAGGCTGCCGCCGCGGTCGGAGGGGCCTGGCGCGTGTTCCTGCTACAACTCCGGGCATGGTCCCTTCCGTCTCGCGGTGGCGTCGTGTCGAAAGAGCCGGCCGCGGCACCGGCTGTGCCGCGGTGGTCCTCGCGGCCACCCTCGGCGGACTGCTGGTCACGGACGGTGCGTCCCAGGTGATCGTGCCGCCGGGGCTCGGCACGTCGGCCGGGCAGACGGTGCCGTCGCCGGGCTTCGATCTGGCGCTCGCGGCACTCGCCGCCGGCGACTATTCCGCCGGTCTGGAGATCGCAGGCCGCGAGCACAAGTCGGGCATCCGCTTCGGCGCCCAACGGTGGATCGACTCCATCGCCTCGGCCGCGGCGCTCGGTGAATGTCATTACGAACTCGGCAACCTGCGGGAAGCGGTCGCCGCCTTCGACGAGGCGCTCTTGCTCGAGGCCGCCCATGCCGACTGGCTGCTGGCGGTGCAGTTTCCCGCGCGGGGGCCGCAACCCCTCGGCAAGCCGCGGACGGCCACGTGGGGCCGCAGCCAGCGGCCGACGGCGCCCGGATCGCTCCCGGAGAAGATGTCGATCCGGCTGGGCGGCGACCCGCAGCAGGCGCTGCAACGGGGCGGCGTGCTCGCGCCGCCCGTCGATTATCCCATCCGTCCGCAGGAGATCATGCGGGCGCTGACGATCGCGCTCTACCGCCGGGGCGTGATTCTCGGCCGGTTGGCGGGCGAGGGACCGGCCATCGCCGCGGCGGCCAAGGCGCTCGAACGCCGCGCCGCGCCGCCCAACCACTACTCGCAGTCGTGGGTCGACGTCGCGCTGGGAACGGCGCTGTGGGCGCAGGGCAAGCCTGACCTGGCGCAGCCGTTGCTCACCCGCGGGCTCGTCGTCGCCAACCAGTTCGACCATCCGCTCACGCCCTGGGCCTTGATCGTGCTCGGCCGCATCGCGCTCGAGGCCGAGCAGTTTCCGGCCGCGGCGCGGTCGTTCGAGGAGGCGACGTATGCGGCCGCCGACTTCGGCGACGCGCGGGCGCTCGAGGAAGCCTTTCGGCTGGCGGCGGCAGCCCATCTCGCGGCGGGCGGCCGCGGCGCGCCGCCGGCGCTGCGGGGCGGCGCCGACTGGGCCCGTGGCGGCCTGCCCGTGCTGCGGGGGCTCCTGCTGGCGCTCGAGGCGGAGGCGCTGGCGGTCGCCGGCGAGCCCCAGGCCGCGGCGGCCGCGCTCTCCGGTATCGACGGACGGCTGCTGCGGGGCGACCCCGGTCGGGGGATCGTCGGCTGCCAGCAGGCCTACGCCGCGGCGCTCACGGCCTATTGCGCCGACGACGTCGTCACCGGCGATCGGGAACTCGACAGGGCGCTCGACCTGGCCCGGCGCCGGTCGGCCGCGATCTTCCAGACGACACGCCTGGTCGAGCTCGTCGTCGGCGGCGCCGGCGGCTTCTCGGACCGGCAGGCCGACGTGCTGTTCGCCGCCCTGCTGGGCGATCCCTCCACGCGCGAGGTCGCCGTCGACCCGCTCGCCGCGCTCGCGACGATGACGACGCCGCGCGCCGAGGCCTTCGACGCCTGGATCGCCGCGGCCCTGCGCCGCGGCAACGACGCGGCGCTCGTGGCGTCGGATGCGGCGACCCGCAGCCGCTGGCTCGTCGGCCAGCCGCTCGGCGGCCGGCGCGGCGCCGTCGAGCGGTTGCTCGAGGCCGATCCGGCCGGCTTGTCGCGGACCGATGCGGCCCGGCGGGCCGCGCTCCTGGCCCGCCACCCGGCCGCGATGCCCGTGCTCGACGGCCTCATCCGCGGCCGGCCGCCGCTGATCGCGGCGGTCGCCGCGGCCGTCGGCCAGCCGCCGGAGGAGGCGGCCGGCAAGGGAGGGCCGCCTGGCGATCCCGCCGCCTGGCGCGAGCAGCAGCGGCTCGTCGACCGCTGTCGGCAGATCGCGGCGCGGATCGCCGCCGGCCGCGACCCGCTGCCCATCGACATGCCGCCGCTCGTGCCGCCGGCCGACCTCCGCCGCCGGCTCGCGCCGCGGCATCTGATTCTCTCGTTCCACTGGACGTCGGTCGGGCTGCTGGGCGCGCTCGACTCGCGCGACCGCGTCGCCCTCTGGCAGGTGCGGCAGCCGGCGGCGGTGGCGAAGGAGATCGCGGCCCTCGCCCGGGGGCTCTGCCTCTTCGACTCCACGGCACCGGTCTCGACCGAGCGGCTGGCCGCCGGAGAGTGGCAGGCGCCGGCGGAGCGGCTCGAACGGCTGTTGTTCGAAAACTCGAAGATCGACCTGTCCACGGGGATCGACGAACTGGTGATCGTGCCGGACGGGATGCTCTGGTATCTCCCGTTCGAGCTGTTGCCGGTGAGTTCGGCGCGGGGGGCCGAGGCGGCCGCCCGCCGCCTGCGGGACACGTGTCGCATCCGCTACTGCCCCACCCGCAGCCTCGCGGTGCTCGGCTTCGAGCCGAGCCGCGGCGAATCCCTCGTCGGCGTCCATGCGGGGCGGCTCTTTCGCGGCGACAAGCCGCCGGTCGCCCTGGGCGTCGCGGGGCGGCTCGCAGAAGCGCTCGACAGGGCCGTCGTGCTGCCGCCCGCCCTGCCGGCCGCGCCGCTGCCGGCCGCGCTGGTCGACACGCTCGTGGTGCTCGACGAGGTTTCCGGCGACGGGCCTCCAGCCTCTCGGCCGCTGCTGTCGTCGCCGACAGGCAGGCCGGCGATATCGTTCGGTGACTGGCTCGGGCCTCCCGCCAAACGCCCCCGGTGCCTCGTGCTGCCGGGCTTTCAATCGGCGGTGGCGGGCGGGCTCGCGAAGCCGCCGGCCCGACCCGGGAACGAGCTGTTTCAGGCGACGATCGACCTCCTCGCCGCCGGGGGCCGCACGGTCGTCGTGAGCCGCTGGCGGATGGGGGGAGAGACCTGCGTCGACCTCATCGAGGAGTTCCTGCGCGACCGCGTCAGCCCCGCCGCGGACGAGCCGCCGCCGCCGGCCGCCGAGAGCTGGCAGCGGGCGGTGGAACTCGTGATGGCCGAGCCTCCGGATCTCGCGCGTGAGCCGCGGATCAAGTCCGCGCCTCAGGCCGTGCTCACCGATTCACGGCATCCGTTGCTCTGGGCGGGCTACATGCTCGTCGACTGCGGCTCCGGCCTGATCGAAGAGCCCGCGCCGGCGCAGGCTCCCGCCGTGGCGAAACCGGCGGTGCCGCCTCCGGTAGTGCCCGCTCCGGCGATCGCCGCTCCGGCCGCGGCACCGGGTGCGCCGGCGGCCGTTCCCGCGCCGCCCGTCCCACAGGGCCCGCTCAATCCGGCGCTTCCCCGCCCCCCGAAAGGATCGTGAGCGGACGCGAATCATGAGCGATCCGGCACTCGCTTCGACGGCTTCCGGCCTGGCTGCGCTCGCCGCGGTGACGTTCGTCGCCGGCGCGGTAAATGCCGTCGCCGGCGGCGGCACCATCCTCACGTTCCCGGTGCTCGCGGCCATTCTCCCCGACGGGCCCGCGCGGCTCGTGGTCGCCAATGCCACGAGCACGATCGGCCTCTGGCCCGGCGCCGTCGCCGCGAGCTGGGCCTACCGTCGCGAGCGGGACGGCCAGCCACCCTGGGCCCGCTGGCTCCTGGTGCCGAGCGTCGCGGGCGCGGTGTTGGGCAGCCTGCTCGTGCTCGTGCTGCCGCCGAGCTGGTTCGCGGCCTGCGTGCCCTGGCTGATCCTCGTCGCCGCGGTGGCCTTCGCCCTGCAGCCGCAGCTCGCGCGACTGGTGTCGGCCGGGCCGTCGCCGCCGGCCGATGCGGCAGGCGCGGCGCAGCCGACCGCCGCGCGACTCCTGATCGCAGGCGGCCTGCAGTTCCTCGTGGCGGTGTATGGCGGCTACTTCGGCGCCGGCATCGGCATCCTGATGCTGGCGGTGCTCGGTGTCCTCGGCCTGGGGGACATCCATCGCGTCAACGCCGTCAAGAACGTGCTCGGCATGGCGATCAACGGGGCCGCGGCGGGGCTCTTCGCCGTCGGTGCGCTCTGCAACTCGTCATCGGGCTCGCAGAACGTCTCCTGGCCGCACGCGGCCGTGATGGCGGCGGCCGCGGTGGCCGGCAGCATCGCGGGCGCGCACGTGGCCCGCCGCCTGCCGGCGCCGCTCGTCCGGCGGGCGGTGGCCCTGATCGGTTTCGCGCTTGCCGGCTACTATTTCCTGAAATCGTGATCCCGACATCCCTCCGTGCCCCCCCGTAGCCGCCGGCCGATGCTCGTCCAGACCCGACACCTCGCCAAGCGCTACGGCACCTTCACGGCGCTCGACGGCTGCTCGCTCGGCGTGCCGGCGGGCGAGATCTTCGGCCTCCTCGGCCCCAACGGCGCCGGCAAGACCACGCTCCTCCGGCTGCTCCTCGGCTACATCACGCCGTCGGCCGGCTCGGCGGAGGTCGGTGGCTTCGACTGCGTGCGGCAGTCTCTGGAGGTGCGGTCGCGCACCGCCTATCTTCCGGGCGAGGCCCGGCTTTTTCGGCGCATGGACGGCCACCGCGTGCTTGATTTCTTTTCCGGCCTGAGGCCCGACTGCCGCCGCGACGTCGCCGCGGGAGTGGCGCGGCGGCTCGATCTCGACTGCTCGCGGCAGGTCGCCCGCATGAGCACGGGCATGCGGCAGAAGCTGGCGCTCGCGGTCGTGCTGGCGATGGACGTGCCGCTGGTGATCCTCGACGAGCCGACCGCGAACCTCGATCCCACCGCGCGGGCCGAGGTGCTCGAGCTTGTCCGCGAGGCCCGCCAGGCCGGCCGGACGGTGATCTTCTCGTCGCACGTGCTCTCCGAGGTGGAGGAGACCTGCGATCGCGTGGCCATCCTTCGGGCCGGCCGGCTCGTCCACGAGCAGTCGCTCGACCACCTCCGCCGCTGCCACCGGATCCGGGCGCGGCTCACCGGCCCGCTGCCCGAGATCCCCGCGACGCTCGCCGCGGCGGTGACGATCGCGGAGCGGGGGCAGGACACGGTCGTGCTCGAGGCGGGCGACTCGCTGGCGCCGCTCCTGGGCTGGCTGTCGACGCTGCCGCTCGACGAAGTCCGCGTGGAGCCCGTCGGGCTCGCCGCCGTCTACGACCGTTTCCATCGGCAGCAGGGCTGACGCGTCATGTGGAACACCGCCATCTGGAAGAAGACCTGGGGTGATCAGCGGCTGCTCCTGCTGGCGCTAGCGGCCCTTTGGACGGCCTTCCCCTGGATCTACATCGGCCTTTCGTCCCAGATCCCGATGCCGGCCTTTCAGGACGTGCTCCTGCGGGCCATCCCGCGCGACTGGCAGAAGCTCTCCGGCGTGCCCTTCAGCGAGGTCGCGACCCATGTGGGCCGCGTGGCGCTGGCGTTCGTCGATCCCGTGGTCGTCCTGGCCGCGACGGTCTGGGGCATCACGCGTGGCAGCGACGCTGTCTCCGGGCAGCTCGAGCGCGGCACCATGGAGATGGTGCTGGCGGCGCCGGTGCGTCGGGTCGCCGTGTTCGTCACGCAGGCGCTGGCGACGACCGTGGCCGCGGCGGCCTTGTGCTGCGTGCTCCTTGCGGCCGTCTGGTCGGCGGTCGCGTTTGGCCCCTGGGCCGGCAAGGTCGACCCGTCCCGCTTCGTGCCGGCCGCGCTCAACGTCTTCGGCCTGATGGTCTGCATGGGCGGCATCTCGGCCTGCGTCTCCGCCGTCGACAGCTACCGCTGGCGGACGGTCGGCATCCTCTGCGGGTTCTACGTCTTCTCGCTGCTGGCGAAGCTCGTGGGGCGGTTGAGCCAGCCCTTCGCCTGGTTCGGCTACCTGTCGGTCTTCAACTGCTACGAGCCGCAGCGGCTCGTCGGGCCGCCGGTGGAGTCGTGGCGGCTCCTGGCGACCTACGACGGCGTCCTGCTCGGCATCGGCGTGGCGGCTTATGTCTTGGGTGCGGTGCTGTTCGCCCGTCGCGACCTGCCCGCGCCCTTGTGAGCGGCCGGCGGCCGCCTGCGGCAGGGCCGGAAAACTCCGCATGGCGTCGGGGCGGCCGCTTGCCGCATACTATTTGCGAGCCACGTCCGATCCCGGCCGGAAGGGAGTCATTCGCATGAGCATCTTCGTCCGCCAGCGGCTTGCCGGCGCGAGCCTTCTTGTCGTCATGGGGGCCGCAGGGTGGGTCACGCCATCCTCCGCGGACGAGCCCCCGGCGGCGGCGGCCGTCGCCGACGAGACGAGCCCCGGCCAGGCCGATCTCGACGCGGCGATCGACGCGAAGCTCTCGGCCAACGACCTCGACGACTTCGGCCAGGTGCTCGACCTCTGCAAGCGGGCCATCAAGAAGGGGCTCCAGCCTGAGCAGCTGCGGTTCGCCGAGGACCTTTACACCGACACGCTCATGTACCGGGCCGGCCGGATCGTCCAGGCGATCTACGACGTGGATCGCCCCGACGCGCAGTGGCCGCGGCTACGGTCCTTCGCCATGCGCGACCTCGGCGAGGTCGTGGAACGCGATCCGCAGCTCGGCGAGGCCCATCTGATGGTCGCGCAGCTCGAGAGCCTGCCCGGGGGCAACCGCGCGCGGGCCCGTGCGGCCGCGGAGAAGGCGCTCGAGCTGATCACCGACGAAAAGCTCCAGCAGGCGCAGGCCCACGTCGTGCTCGGCAACACGTCCGACGAGGGCGACGACGAGGCGCGGGGCGGTCATTACGACAAGGCGGTCGAGCTTTCGCCGCGGGACAAGGACATCCGCCGCACCCGCGGCCTCTTCCATCTCCTCAACGATCGTGCCGACGATGCCCGCGCGGATCTGGAGGCCGCGGTCGAAGCCGACCCGGAGGACGCGTCGCTGCACGAGGCGCTCGGGCTCGCCCTCATGATGGACGAGAAGCTCGAGGCGGCAGAGCGGGCCTTCGACCGGGCCGTGAAGCTCGACCCCGATGCCTCGGGCGCGCTGTTGCAGCGGGCCCGGGTGCGGGCGCTGCGCGGAGATCGGCCCGAGGCCATCGCCGATCTCGACCAGGCGATCCGCATCGCTCCCGACGAGGCGGTGCCGCTCGTGCTGCGGGCCCGTATCCATCAGCAGGCCGGCGACACCGACCGGGCGCAGGCCGACCTCGAACGGGTGCTCAAGAAGCATCCCGATCATCCGGCGGCCCTCGAGCTGCGGGGACTGATCGCGGCCGAGCGCAACGACTACGCCGCCGCGATCCGCGACTTCCGCAAGCTCGTGGCCCAGAAGCCCGACGACGCGGTGCTCGTGGGCCAGCTGGGCATGCTCTACCTCGCGGCCAAGCAGCCGCGGCAGGCGATCAGGCGGTTCACGCGGTCGATCGAGCTCGACGAGGGCAACTTCGCGAGCTGGCGCAGCCGCAGCGACGCCGAGATTTCGATCGGCGACCATGCCGCGGCGCTCACCGACCTGGAGAAGGCCCTGGAGCTCGAGCCCGACGACTCGGGCGTGCTCAACAACCTCGCCTGGCTGTTGGCGACGAGCCCCGACGAGGACATCCGCGACGGCAAACGGGCGGTCGAACTGGCCACGAAGGCCTGCGAGGCGACGGAATGGAAGCAGCCCCACATCATCAGCACGTTGGCGGCCGGCTATGCGGAGACCGGCGACTTCGCCTCGGCCCGCAAGTACAGCAAGCAGGCGGTCGAGACGGAGGGGAGCGGCCCGGAGGTGCAGGAGCAGCTGCGCGGCGAACTGGCCAGCTACGAGGCGGAGAAGCCGTGGCGCGAGCGGCAGGAGCAGGCGGAGCAGCCGCTCGGTGACGACGACGTGAATGCCGGTCCCGCTCCGCGGGAAGATGTCGAGCCCGCCCCGCCCGCGACGGCCCGCAAACGCCGCCGCCCGTTCGACTGAACGCGGCCGTCTGGCTCGGGCTCTGGGCCGTCGTGGCGACAAGTTTTTCAACTTGTCGAATCCGCGTTGCCAGGGCGCCGGTGAGGGGCCGCCCACGCCCCGTCGCCGGACGCTCGTGTCGGCCTTCCGGGCCTCCACTCGCTCGGATGCCGACTTCGCTTCGCCATCCTGGCTGCGCTCGTCGGCATACGCCGGCTCTCGGGGCATGGGCGGCCCCTCACCTGCCGTAGCGCCAGGCCCGGAGGGCCGGGTCAGCACCAGCGAGCGGAGGCTCGCCAAGGGAAAACGACAGGATGTCGTGTTTCCCGTGAAGCAGCCCAGCACCAGCCGGCGGGGGCCGGCCAAGGCAAGGTCGGCAGGATGCCGAGCCTTGCCGTGAATCAGCGGCCCCTCACCTCCCGAACAACCGTGGCGACGCGTTGTTCACCGTGTCGAAGCGGGGGGCCGCAGGCTGTCACGGACCCTGCAGGTCGATCGCCACGACCGTGCCGAGCGTCTCCACCGGGCCGGTGCCGTGGACGCCACGAACCGGGGCGACCCGCAGGTCGGTGCCTTTCGTGATCCGGCCCGCGTCCGCCGGTCCGATCACGATGCGTCGCGGTGCGGCATGAACAGCCGCCGGGGTCGACGCCGCCGTCGGGGCGTGATGCTCCGCGAGATGGCGGTATTCGAGCGCCGCGGCCGTCTCGGGATCGATGATGTCGAGGGCGAGCAGATCGACCGCTCTTCCGGCCGCCGCGAGGCCCGGTTTGCGGAGCCAGACACGCACCCGCTGCCCCGCTGCCAGGCGGCGAACGTCGATCGAATCCGGGCCGGCCGACGGCGGGGCGGGAACCGCGACCGGCCGGCCGAGCGCCGCGGCGGTATCGGGTGCGGCGAAGAGGCCGGCTGCCGGGCTTGCGGGAGAGGGCGATTGCGCCGCTGTCACCGGGCCCTGATCGCCGGCGGGAGCGAAAGGCTGGGCGGGTGGCGGTCTCTCGAACGTCGCCGAGGCCGCTGCGGCGGGCACCGCCGCAGCCGCGACGGGCGCTTCGGTGGCCGCTTCGGCGGTCGGCTCATGGGGCACCGTGCGGGCCTCGAGCAGCCGCTGGCCGCGCTGGGCCAGCCGGCCCAGGTCGCCGGTCGCGGCGAACCCGCCCGCTACGATCCCGACGGCCGCGCACTTTGCCAGAAAGGACTGCATGCTCTTCCTTGTGATCCGCCGACGGTCGCCGGCTCGCAACCATACACCCTCCTGCGCGCAGGGCGCCCAGCCGACGCCCGCGTAGCAGGCTCCGACGCCGTCCGGCATGACGCTGATGACGGTCATGCGGGTGGCGAAGGCCGTCCGCTAACGCGCCTCTCTCTCTGGGAGACGGAAGAGGGAGCCACGGCCGAGCCGAGCAGGCGGCCGTGATCGGTTCACCGTTTTCAGCCTGACCCGCTCAGTCGGCCGCGGCCAAGTCTGCAAGTGCCGCCAGGACCTGGGCGTCGTGCCCGTCCGCCTTGACCGCCCGGAAGACCTTCGCGACCCGGCCTTGGGCGTCGATGATGAACGTGCTGCGGGCGATGCCCATCGACTTCTTGCCGTACATGTTCTTCTCCCGCCAGGCGCCGTATTTCTCGGCCACCATGTGGTCGACGTCGGCCAGGAGGGAGAAGGGCAGCGAGTACTTCTTCCGAAACTTCTCGTGGCTCTCGGGCGAATCGGGGCTCACGCCCAACACCGTCGCGCCGAACTTGGCGAGTTTGGCCTTGGAGTCGCGAAAGCCGCAGGCTTCCGTGGTGCAGCCGGGGGTGTCGTCCTTGGGGTAGAAATAGAGCACCACCGGCGCCCCCTTCAGGCTCGAGAGCTTGAGCTTCGAGCCGTCATGGGCGGGCAGCGTGAAATCGGGCGCCTTCGCCCCCTCCTCGATCCAATCGGCCATGGCTGTGAACTCCGAAGAAGACATGCCTGCCGGCCGTGGAACCGCCGCCGGCAGTCGCGAGCGTTGTAGCCAAGCCGCCGTGCCGCGGCCAGGGGCCGACGCCGTCGGGCCGACCCGTGTCGCGTTGCTCACGCCGCCCGGACGCGGGGCACTGGCGGTGGTGGGAGTGGCGGGGCCGGGAACGCGGAGCCTTGTCGCCCGCCGGTTCGTGCCGCGGGGGGCGCCGCTCGACCAAAGGCCGGACGGCGCGATCGTCTTCGGCCGGTGGCAGGCCGAGGAAGGATCGGGAGAGGATCTCGTGGTCGTGCTGCGCCACGCCGATGTGGTCGAGGTGCACTGCCACGGTGGCCTGGCGGCCCCGGAGGCGGTGATCGCGAGCCTCGAACGGCTCGGCGCCGTGCGGCAGGCATGGCCGGAGTGGCTACGGGCGGGCGGAACGTCCGCGATCGAAGTCGAGGCCCGGGAGGCCTTGGCACGCGTCGGTGGCCCGCAGGCGGCACAGATCCTCTGCCGTCAGTTGGCGGGCAGCCTGCAGGACGAAATCGACCGCATCACGGGGCTTGCATCCGTCGGAAGGCACGGCGACGTGGCAGCGTCCGTCGACCGGCTGTTTCGGGCGGCCCGCGTGGGCCTGCGGCTCGTGCGGCCCTGGCGCGTGGTGCTCGCGGGTCGGGTCAATGCCGGCAAAAGCAGCCTCCTCAACGCGCTCGCGGGCCAGTCCCGAACGATCGTGGCCGATGAGCCGGGCACCACTCGCGATCTCGTCGAGACCCGGATCGTGCTCGGGGGCTGGGAGATCGACCTGGTCGACACCGCCGGTTGGCGGTCCGTCGCGACGACCGCCACGGAGCGGGCGGGCATCGCCCGGGCGGTCGCCGCCTGTGCCGACGCCGATCTCATGCTCCACGTCGTCGATGCGCGGGACCCGGTGGTCGATGGTCCGTGGCCGGGCGCGTCGGGCGCCCGACGGCTCATCGTGCGTTCGCAGGCCGATCGCGTCGCGGTCGCAGCGTCGGCCGACGGCGACGCGATCTTGACGAGCGCCGTCACGGGGCAGGGGGTCGAGAACCTCGCCACGCGGATCGTGAGGGAGCTCGTTCCCGAAGAGCACGACGAACCGTCGCTCCTTGCCGGTGCCGTACCGTTCACGC
>JBJOKF010000022.1:0-37657 GCA_046046235.1 Planctomycetota bacterium
GGAGAACCTTCGGCCAGGACTCAGGGCTTTGCCACGGCGGCCCGCAGTTCCTTCGGCAGCGGGAAGTAGACATCTTCCTCGCGGATCACGCGCTCCTCCACGACCGCGCCGTAGCGATCCCTCAGCAGGGCGACGCAGTCCTGCACGACGCTCTCCGGGGCGCTCGCGCCCGCGGTGATCACCACGGTCTCGCTGCCGGTGAACCAGGCTGGGTCGATCTCGTTGGCGCCGTCGATCAGATGGGCCGGGATGCCGCGCTCGCGGGCCAGCTCCGCGAGACGTTGGCTGTTGGAACTGTTCTGGCTTCCCAGCACGAGCACGTGGTCGGCGTCATCGGAGAGCATGCGGACGGCTTCCTGACGGTTTTGCGTGGCGTAGCAGATGTCGTCTTTCGGCGGCCCGACGATCTGCGGAAACCGCTCCTTGAGACGGTTGATGATCCGCGAGGCGTCGTCGACGGAAAGCGTCGTCTGCGTGAGATACGCGAGCTTGTCCTGCGGGCCGTAGGGCAGGTTGGCGACGTCCTCGGCCGTCTCGACAAGCGTGAACGAAGCGGGCGCTTGCCCCATGGTGCCGATGACCTCGTCGTGCCCCTCGTGGCCGATGAGCATGATCCTGTAGCCCGCCTTCGCATACTTGATCGCCTCGAGGTGCACCTTCGTGACGAGCGGGCAGGTCGCGTCGATCGCACGAAGATTCCGCTCGGCGGCGATCCGCCGCACCTCCGGCGCCACGCCATGCGCCGAGAAGAGCAGCACGCCCCCCTCCGGCACCTCCTCGACGGCGTTGACGAACACCGCCCCCTCCCTCACGAAGCGGTCGACCACGTGCTTGTTGTGGACGATCTCGTGGAAGACGTAGATCGGCGTCCCATAGAGCCGGATCGCCGTTTCGAGGGTTTCGATCGCCATGTTCACGCCGGCGCAGAAACCGCGCGGGCTGGCGAGCAGGATTTTCATCGGTTGCCTCGTCCTGGTTCGTGCGGGGCCGCCGCCGATGCGTCGCATCGCAGTTCCGGACGCCACCGGCTATGATCGGAGGATCCCGGCGGCTCTCCGCTCCGCCGTATGGTAGCCGAGTCCTCCGTGCATCGGCCAGGGTGGTGGCCGCCAGGCGTGGGCGAGGCGCCGAGTCGTCATCATCGTGATGGTCAACCGTTCCACCGCCGCCTTGCCCGACGGGTCGCAGCCGCTGCGACGCGACGCGGCTGCTTGGGAGCTGGTCCCTCCTCCGCCGCGGGCCGACCTCGGCGGCGCGGAGGCCTACTGTCGGGCAGTGGCGCGACGGCACTACGAGAACTTCACCGTCGCCACCCGCCTGGTGCCGGGGCGGCTGCGGCAGCACCTGGCGAATGTCTACGCGTTCGCCAGGTGGAGCGACGATCTCGCCGACGAGCAACTCGATCCGTCGCGCGCGGCGGCCGGACTCGCCGAATGGCGGCGGGGTCTCGAGGAGTGCTTTGCCGGGAGACCCGGGCATCCGATCTATGTCGCGCTCGCCGAGACGGCCCGGCGGACGGGGGTGACGATCGAGCCGTTCGCGGCGCTCCTCGATGCCTTCGAGGAGGATGCCGCGCTCGACGCGACCGGGGCGGGCGTGCGGTATGCGGATCGGGTGGCGCTAGCCGCCTACTGCCATCGGTCGGCCGATCCGGTCGGCCGGATCGTGCTGGCGCTCGAGGGCTGTGGTGACGCGGAGCGCGTGGCCATGTCGGATGCCATCTGCACCGGTCTGCAACTCGTGAACTTTTGGCAGGACATCCGCCGCGACCGCCACGCCGGCCGCATCTACCTGCCCGGCGACGACCTGGCCAGGCACGGTGTCACCGTCGACATGCTCGATCTGGCAGCTGCCCCGGCCGCGCTGCGAAGCCTCGTGCACGACGAGGTCGCCTGGGCGCGGGAGCGGTTTTGCGCGGGCGCGCCGCTCGCCGAGACCGCGCCCCCGGTGCTCCGGCCGGCGATCGGCATGTTCCTGGCCGGCGGCCGCGCGGTGGCCGACGCGATCGAGGAGGCCGGCTATGACACGCTGTCGCGGCGACCGACGGTGGGCCGCCTCAAGAAGCTGTCCCTCGCGGCACGGGCCTGGTGGCGGCTCACTCGCGTCTCGTGGCATGGTCGCGGAGGTCGCCCGTGAGCACGCTCGCCGCCGATCATGCCGTGTGCGCCGCGGTGCTCGAGCGATCCGGCTCGAGTTTTGCGCTGCCGATCCGGCTGCTGCCCGAGGCGAAGCGACGGGGAACTACGGCTCTCTACGCCTTCTGCCGTCGGGCCGACGACCTCGTCGACGACGCCACCGATTCCGGGCAGGCCAGGACGGCCGTGGACGCGCTCGGTGCGACGCTCGTCGAGGGGCTGTCCGGCGCGCGGGTCGACGACCCTGTGATCCGGGCGCTCGTCGACACAAGCCGCCGCTTCGGCGTCCCGCGCGAGCCGCTGCAGGACATCCTCGACGGCGTGCGGATGGATCTCGACCGGTCCCGGTATGCCACCTTCGCCGAACTCGAGGAGTACTGCCGACGCGTGGCCAGCGCCGTCGGCCTGGCGGCGATCCACGTCTGGGGCCATAAGCCCGGGCCACAGGTGGCCGCCGCGGCGCACGCCTGCGGCCTCGCGTTTCAGCTCACGAACATCCTTCGCGACGTGTCGGAGGATCTGGGGCGGGGCCGCATGTACCTTCCCACGGAGGACTTCGGTCAGGCGTTCACCGTCGAGGATCTCGTCCAGGGACGGATCGGCCCGGCGGCGGCCGGCGTCGCGGCGAAGACGGCGGCGCGGGCTGCTGAAAACTTTCGCGCCGCGGCACCGCTCGACCGGCATCTCTCCACCGACGGACGGATGGTATTCCGCGCGATGTATGGCGTGTATCGGGCCCTGTTCGACGACGTGCGGCGTGCCGGGGCGGACGTGTTCCACCGCCGGATCCGGTCATCCCGCCCGCGGCTGGCGCGTGCCGCCGTCGCGGCGATCCTGCTCGGACCCCGGCCGCCGCGGGAGGCACGCGCATGACCGACGCGACCGCGGGGGCGGGGCGATCCACGGCTCCCGGCCGACCGCATGTCATCGTGGTCGGGGGTGGCCTGGCCGGGCTCGCGGCGGCCGCCGCGCTCACCAGCGGTGGCGTGCGGGTCACGCTCCTCGAGGCGCGGCGCCGCGCCGGCGGCCGTGCGGCCTCGTTCGAGGATCCGGTCGCCGGTGGCCTTGTCGACGCCTGTCAGCACGTGGCGATGGGCTGCTGCACGAACTTCCTCGACCTCTGCCGGGAAGCCGGGCTCTCCCCTGCCCTGCGACTCGATCGCACGCTCTGGTTTGTCGGTCCGGACGGCGATCGGGCGGCCTGCACGCCCTCGCGCCGGCTGCCGGCGCCCCTGCACCTGATGCCGCTCTTGGGATCGATGCGGCATTTCTCCTGGCGCGAGAAGATCACGCTCGCCGTCGGCATGCTGCGGCTGGCGCGATACCGCGAAGCCGATCGCGGACGACAGCCAGCGACGGCGCGGGCCTGGCTGACGGCCATCGGCCAGCCCGATGCCGTGATCCGGCTCTTTTGGCAGCCCGTGCTGGAAAGCGCGCTGGGCGAGTCGATCGACCTGGTGAGCGTGGCCGCGTCACGGAAGGTCGTCGTCGATGCGTTCCTGGCCCACCGCGCGGCCGCGGACCTGCTCGTGCCCGTCGAGCCGCTGGGCAGCCTCTTCGGAGACCGCTTGGTGGGCTGGCTCGAGGCACGAGGCGTCGTCGTGGAGACAGGCCGCGGCGTCACGGCCATCGACCGTGCTCCTGACGGACGGGCCGTCGGCGTCCGGCGTGGTGACGAGCACCTGGCCGCCGATGCGGTGGTGATCGCGGTGCCCTGGCGGCAAGCGGCGCGGGTCGTGCCCGAAGTGGTGCCGGCCGCCGACGAGCGACTGGCGGGTTCTCCGATCACCGCCGTGCACCTCTGGTTCGATCGCGACTGCATCGATCTGGATCACGCAGTGCTCGTCGGCCGAGTCTCGCAGTGGGTCTTTCGTCCCGCTGCGGCTGAAGGCCGGCCCGCCGGCTACTGCCAGGTCGTGATCAGCGCGTCCCGTGGCATTGCGGATGATCGCGAGCGGCTCGTCGCCACGGTCGTGGCGGAGTTGCGGGACGTCTTTCCGGCCGCCCGCGCGGCGAGCCTCATGGACGCGCGGGTCGTGACCGATCCGACGGCGGTGCTGTCTGTGCGGCCGGGTGTCGACGCCGTCCGGCCGAGGGCGCAGACGGCCGTGCCCGGACTGTTTCTCGCGGGCGACTGGACGGCGACCGGCTGGCCGTCCACGATGGAGGGGGCCGTCCGCAGCGGCCGCCTGGCGGCCCTGGCGGTGGGCCGCAGCCTCGGCGTCGACGTGCCGCCGCTGACCGCCGATCTGCCGAAGAATCCGCTCGTCAAACTGCTCGTCGGTCGTTGAGCACCGACCCGTCACTCCGGCAAGCGTCGGCAGAAATCCTCGATCGCGTGGCCGAGCGTGCGGCCGTCGACGACGGCGTTTTCCCACAACTGCCAAAGGTCGAGGGCGGCCCGGGGGCGACGGCCGATCGCGCCGAGGGCCACACCCAGCCGGCGCATGCCCGATTGGGGCCGCGCGAGCGCCGTGACCTCGCGGGGCAACTCCTGGCCGGCGGTGTCGGAGACGACCCGTAAGGCGGCGCAGGGCAGACCGGCGTCGCGGGCCGCCTCGGCCACGGCGTAGGTCTCCATGTCCACGAGGACGGCGCCCGTTTTCGTGGCGAGCGCCCGCTTGGCGGCAGGCGACGTGACCACTTCAGCGACGGTGACGATGCTCGGCCCCGTCGGGTCGGCTGCCGCAGACGGGCCGAATGGCAGCGCGGGTGCCGATCGCAGCCCGAGCTCGAGCGGCGGTCCGCCCGCCTCCCGCAGCGAGCGGACGGGCTCGAGGACCAAGCCGCGAACCAGATCCGGATCGAGTCCGCCGGCGAAGCCGGCCGACACGACGAGCCGGGGACGATGTCCGGCGATCAGGAGCCGGGCGGCTTTCGCCGCCGCCGCTTCCCCGGCGCCGCCCACGCACCAGGCGATCGATCGTCCCGCGACCTGGCCCGCTTGGAACGTGAGCCCCGCGGCTTCGATCACCACGACCTCATGAACGCACCGGGCGAAGGCGTCCGCCTCGATCGGCATCGCGAAGACGATGCCTGCCGCGATGGTTGGCCGAACGTCAGTCGAGGATGCCATGGGCATGCGGGCAGGCGAAAGCGGACGGCCACGGCCTTCAATGGGCCGTCAATAGTGGAGCAGATAGTGGAGGACGGCGAGAGGGTTCCAGAAGCATACTCCTTGGCAGCGGGCGCAGTCGCAGGGCTCCGCAGCCTTGATCTTCACGTCGTACTTCGGCACCTTCTCGACCTTCTCGTCGCCTTCGGCCTTGTAGAGCCGCTTCTTGACGATCACCCTGCCGCACGGCGGACTGCACCGGCACTCGGGCCCCTCGGCACACCAGCAGTCGTAGTCGCGGGCACAGGCATGTTCGCACCCGATCGAATACGCCGGCTTCCTGGTCTTCACCTGGTCCCAGGTCGCCTGGCAGGCGGGGACGCAGGACGGGCACGCGGCGGGATCGGTGCAATTGCGTCCGTCGCCATGCTCGCTGGAGCGAACGGGGGCGTGAAGCACGATCACCAGTGCCATGGCAAGCGGCATGTTACGTCGATGCACAGGCATGGTCGACTCCAGGGAGCACGGAGAGCGGGGCAGGTGTGACGCCGGACCAGAGGGAACTGTTTCGCATGCGGTCAAAAGTCGAAGGCGAGCCGTGTGCCGAAGCCGTTGATGAAGCCGCTGCCGTTGGAGCTCGTGCCGACCGTGCCGTCCTTCGTCCATGGCGTGCTCGCGAACTCGCGGTAGGTGAGGTCGTAGTTGAAGTAGACACGGGCGTTGGGGTTGAGCATCCAGTTGAGGCCGAGCGTCAAGCCGTTCAGGACACCGCCGTTGACGCCGCTGTCGTTCAGGCAAAGGTAGTTGTAGCGCATGCCCACCTGCCAGGCGCCCTCGCTCAGGCGGATTCGCCGCCGCAGGCCGCCTCCGCGGAGCAGGTAGAAGTTGTTGTGCGGGACCGGCCGATCGAAACGGTATTCGATCGTCGAATAGGTGCGGCTCTCACCGGTGAGGAAATAGAGCACCTCGGCGTAGCCGCCCTGGTAGTAGACGGTGCCGACGTTCGTCCCGGGTGGTGGCTGATAGCCGTTGGTCAGGTAGGGGCCGGCGCTCGTGGTCCGGGCGTTGTAGAGCCACGACCCGAAGTACTCGGACTGGAACGACCAGGGGCCGTTGTTGCCGACGAACTCCAGGCCGATCATGTTTTGCCAGTTGCCCTGCAGGAGACCGGTGTCGGCGTAGATCGAGTTGAGCGGGCCGGGCGGCCCGTTGCGGATATCGCCCCGGCTGCGGAAGCGGACGGCCGTGATCGGCTCGCCGATCGGCTTTCCGTTGTCGGCGAACTGCGTGTACTGGCGACGTGGCTCCATCGTCCGGCCCGAGACGCCCAGGTGCAGGAGCTTGCGGCCCTCGTCCTCGAGGATCGGCAGCCAGACGAGCCGGCCGACCGTCATGCTCCCGCCGGAGGAGTTGGAAAAGCCGAAGGGGTTGGTCGTGTTCTTGAACTGGCCGATCTGCCAGCCGATGTCCCCCTCGTCGTTGCTGTTGAGAGACTGGATGCCCGGGAGGAAGCCGTTGTTGAACGGGCCCTCGAAGGCGTCCTGGCTGAACGACCGCTCCATGAAGTTGAGCCAGCGGCTGCTCGTCAGGTGCTCGTAGCCATAAGGGTCCTTCTGGTTGCCGACGCGCAGGGTGCCGAGGATCGGCAGCTCGCGTACCTGGAGCCAGAGGTCGGTGACCGCGGTGATCGGACCGGCATCGCGCTCGGTGGGATAGACCGCGTTGTTGACGTTGATCTGGTTGACGAAGTCATACTCGGCGGCCCAGTCGTAGAGTTCGTACATCCGGCCCTCGACGCGGAGCCGGGCCCGGCGGAAGGCGACGGTGTCGGCGAGTTCGGGGTCGAGGCCGCCCTGGTCGGGGGGCTGGTTGGGGCCTGGTGCGGCCGAGAACGCGACCGCATCCACCTGTGTCCGGCCGCCGATCTTGACGCGGAAATCCTTGTGGGCCGACTCGCTCTTGAAGCCGTCTTGCCAGGCGTCCTTCATCGCCTTGTCGCTGCCTATCTCGTACGGCTCTTGTTCGGTTTCCCGGGCTTTCTGCCCCGCGTTCTGGGCGCTGCCCCCGGCAGCCTTGCCGGCCGCGTCCTGGGAGTCTCGCGGCGGTTCCTCAGGGTCCCGGCCTTGCGGGGGCGGCAGCGGCGCGACACCGACCGCCGTCTTCTCGAGTGTCTGGAGCCGCGCTTCGACCTCGGCGATCCGGTCGCGTTCCTTCGCGAGCGCCCGCGAGACCTGATCGAAAGAATCGAGCTTCTCGGCGACGCTCGGCAGGCCGAGCGGGACCACCTCCGCACCGTCATCCTGGGACTCGGCGATCAACAGAAAAGAATCGGCGGCCCCGCCCGCTGCGGCGTTGAGGCAAACTGTCAGTGCGACCGCCAGTGCGATGCCGGCACGACAGCGGCCGCGGAGCAGGAATGGGCGCGCTTCAGCGGCGTGAGCCGGGGGCCTCGCTGCGACTTTCGACATGGACCGCACGCTTCATATTTCCTGCTCGGTACCATCGTCATGATCGTCAAAGTCGTGTGACGACCTTGACGATGAGGAATAGATGAGCGTCGCGCCGGCGAGGCCGGGGCAAGGAGGGGAGGCTGGGGCGTTGCGCCTGCCGGGCGCATCCCCCATGCGGCGGTCGTCACTCCGGCAGGGGCGGCTGTGTTTCGGCCCGGGGCTGGCGAGGCAGCCGCACGGTGAACGTGGCGCCGCGCCCCAGTCCGCTCTCGACGGTGATCCGGCCGCCGTGCCGTTCGACGATCGTGCGGCAGATCGCCAGCCCGAGGCCGCCGCCCCGGGCCGGCTCCGCCCGGGACCGGGCGGCGTCGACCGTGTAGAAGCGGTCGAAAACCCGCTCCAGGTGACCGGCGTCGATGCCTCGGCCCGTGTCTCGCACCGTCACCACCACGTCGTCCCGCTTCGGATCGGCCTCGACCGCGACGTTGACGTGGCCGCCGGGGGGCGTGAACCGCAGGGCGTTGTCCAGAAGGTTGCCTAGCACCTGCCGCAGTTGGCCCGGGTCGCCCGGCGCCATCACCGCGCCGCCGGCGGCATCGAATGCCAGGTCGATGGATCGCTCCTCGGCGGCGCCGCTGAACATCGCCACGGTCTGGCGGGCGAGCATCGTCAGATCGACCGGCTGCCGCGGCCGTTGGCGCGATTCGTCACCGGTTTCGGCGAGCAGCAGGAGGTCATTGGTCAGTTTCGACAGGTGCCGCGCCTCCTCCAGGACCTCGGCGAGCGTCTCCCGATAGGCGTCGGCCGATCGGTCCTGCGAGATGGTCACCTCCACGAGGCTCCGCATCGCGGCCAGGGGGCCACGGAGCTCGTGAGCGGCGTCGGCGACGAACTGCTGCTGCCGCTCCACATGGTCGGCGACCTGGTCGAGAAGCCGATTGATCGTGCGCGAGAGATCGTCGAGCTCGTCCTGCGTGCCGCGCACCGCCAGTCGGTCTCCAAGGCGGCTGGGCCGCAATCGATCCGCCGTCCGCAAAATCTCAGCGACGGGCCGCGTCGCACGGACGGCCAGCCAGTAGCCCACGACTGGCGTGACGAGCGCCAGGCTTGCGGCCAGCGGCAGAAGCAGCCGCGTCACCGTGTTGATGGTCTCCTCGAGGTAGGACGTGTCGAGGCCGATGCGGACGTGAAAGGGCTCCTGGTTCGGGTCGGTGATGCGGCGGCGGGCGTAACGGAAGCGGTCCACCTGCGTGACCACTTCGTACCGGTCCGGGTACGTGATCGGCAGTCCGAAGACCTCTGGCGGGCAGCTCGCGCTTCGCCAGATCGTGCGGCCGTCCCCGGTCAGCAGCAGCGTGAACCAGCCACGCTCCTCGTGGCTGATCGCCTTCCGTCGCAGTTCCGCGACCACCGCGTCGACGTCCGGGTACTGGTCGCGCAACGCGATCGCCACCTCGCGAGTCTCGCCCCGCAGCACCGTGTCGGCCTCGGAAAAGAGCGCCCAGCGGAGCCCCAGCCGCACGCCCAGCAGCGACGACAGGATCGCCAGGAGGACGATGGCGGTATTCCACACCGCGAGCCTCAGGCGGAGCGTCGTCCACGGAATCCGCCTAAGAAGACGCAAGGGCATAACCGCGGCCCCGAATCGTGCGGATGAGAGACTCGTCGCGGCCCTTGTCGAGTTTGCCCCGGAGCCGATTGATGTGGACCTCGATGACGTTGGTCGGCCCATCCCAGTCGAACCCCCAGACGTGCTCGCAGAGCATCTTGCGCGTGACCACCTGGCCCTGGAACCGCATCAGCAGTTCGAGCATGCTCAGCTCCGTCGGGGTGAGTTCCACCGTACGGCCCGCGACCGAGAGCCGCTTCGACGCCAGGCTCAGGTGCAGCGGTCCGGCTTCCAGTTCCATCGCCGGCTTGTGGGCGGTGCGCCGGTGCACCGCGTCGATGCGGGCGAGCAGTTCGTCAATCGCGAACGGCTTGACGAGATAGTCGTCGGCACCAGCCTCGAATCCGGCCAGCTTGTCGGGCACCGTTCCCCTGGCGGTGAGCACGATCACCGGTGTGCGAACGCCCGCCTGGCGGGCCGCCCGCAGGACGTCGAGGCCGCTCGCCTTGGGCAGCATCAGGTCGAGTACGACGATGTCACTCGACAGGAGCGTACGGTCCCGGATGGCCGCCTCGCCGTCCGCCACCCACGTGCACTGATGGCCGGCTTCGCGGACGGCGGTGGCGACCGCTCTGGCGATCACCGGGTCATCCTCGACGATCGTTACGTGCATCAGCAGCCCACCCGAAAGACGACCGGCGCGGCGCGGGCCGCGGTTCCCGCCGAAGGCCGCGCGGGCATCATGGACCGGCCGAGCGCGACAGACGTATTGTAGTGCCGCCGCGCCACAGCCGCGATGGCGTCTCGAAGGATGCGTTCCGGCCGGCGGCGTGGTCAGGCCCGCAGCATGAAGGAATCGACAGGCTGCCCCGTCGGGTGGGGCCAGTTCACTCCCACTCGATCGTGGCCGGCGGCTTCGACGAGATGTCGTAGACCACGCGGTTGATGCCGCGGACTTCGTTGATCACCCGCGTGGAAATCCGGGCGAGAACGTCGTAGGGAACGTGCGACCAGTCGGCCGTCATGAAGTCCTCCGTCTCCACGGCCCGCACCGCGAGCGCGTCGTCGTAGGTGCGGGCATCCCCCATCACGCCGACGCTCTGCACCGGCAGCAGCACGGCGAACGCCTGCGCGATCTTACGCATGAGACCGGCCCGATCGAGCTCCTCGAGCACGATCGCGTCGGCCTCGCGGAGCGTCTCGAGCCGCGGCTTGGTCACCTCGCCGAGACAGCGCACGGCGAGACCCGGACCCGGGAAGGGGTGCCGCCAGACGAGCCGCTCCGGCAGGCCGAGCTGCAGGCCCAGGGCCCGCACCTCGTCCTTGAAGAGATCGCGAAGAGGCTCGATCAGCTCGAACTCGAGATTCTCCGGCAAGCCACCCACGTTGTGGTGAAGCTTGATCGTCGCGGCCGGGCCGTCGGGGGCGGCACCGCTCTCGATGACATCGGGATAGAGCGTTCCCTGGGCGAGATACTTCGCGCCGGCGATCTTCGCGGCCTCGTCGGAGAAGCACTCCACGAACGCCTTGCCGATCCGCCGCCGCTTCTCCTGCGGGTCTTTCACGCCCGCGAGCACGGAGAGGAACTTGTCCTCGGCGGGCACCACGTGGAGGTCGGTGCGGAAATGGTCGCGAAACTGCTCGATCACCGCGGCCGCCTCGTTCCTGCGCAGCAGGCCGTTGTCGACCAGGATGCAGGAGAGTCGGTCGCCGATGGCCCGCGACAGGAGCGCCGCCACGACCGCCGAATCGACGCCGCCGGACAGCCCGCAGATCACACGGTCTTCGCCCACGCGGCGGCGGAGATCGGCGATCATCGTCTGGGCGAAGTCCTCGAGCCGCCAGGCGCCCGAGCAGCCGCAGGCGGTGGTGAGGAAGTTCCGCAGAATGGTGCCGCCGGCCGGCGTGTGGGTCACCTCCGGATGGAACTGCAGCCCGAAGACCGGCAGCGATACATGGCGGACCGCGGCCAGGGGGCAGGTCGCGGTGCGGGCCAGCGGGCGGAAGTCGGCGGAAACACGGTCTACCTGGTCGCCGTGGCTCATCCAGACTTCGGTGCGGGGCGGAACATCCGCGAAGAGCGCGTCGCCCTCGAGCACCTCGCAGTCTGCGCGGCCGTACTCGCGGGCCTGCGCCCGTCCGACCTGTCCGCCGAGGGCGTCGCAGGCGAGCTGCATGCCGTAGCAGATCCCGAGCACCGGGATGCCGAGCGAAAAGATCGCCGGGTCGCACCGTGGCGCGCCCGCCTCGTAGACGCTCGACGGCCCGCCGGACAGGATGATGCCCCTGGGCTTGAGCGCGCGGATCCGGTCGGCGGTCACGTCGTGCCTGACGATCTCGCAGTAGACATGCTGCTCGCGGACCCGCCGGGCGATGAGCTGGGCGTATTGCGAGCCGAAGTCGAGCACCAGCACCCGCTCCGCCTGCTGGGCGGTTCCGGTGGCCGGGGGCTGTGGGAGGCTCTGGGTGCTGGGGGCGGGCATGGCAGGCTCGGCGGCGGGGAAACGGAAAGCCCGACAGTATAAAGGCACCTCCCGGGTTCCAAACCCCTTCACGCCCAGGCCGCGATCACACTGTCTGCTATAGTGCCGGCTCCTGCGGCGTCTCCGTACCGCCCCCTCCCGGGCCGTCTGGTTCTTGCATCATGCTCGTGTTGCTCACGAACGACGACGGCATCTTCGCTCCCGGCCTGGCGGCCTTGGAACGCGCGCTGAGGACGTTCGCCGACGTGAGCGTGGTCGCCCCGTCGACCGAGCAGAGCGGCGTCGGCCATGCCATCACGTTCCTCACGCCCCTGACGGCGAAGGAGGTCTTCGACGGACCACGCCGGCGCGGCTGGGCGGTCGACGGCAGCCCGGCCGACGCGGTCAAGCTGGGCGTGGCGGAGTTCTGTCCGCGGCGTCCCGACCTCGTCGTGAGCGGCATCAACAGCGGCCTCAACGCGGGTATCAACGTGCTCTATTCGGGCACGGTCGCGGCGGCCATCGAAGGCGCGTTCTTCGGGATCACGAGCATCGCCGTGTCGCTCGAGTGGGACGAGCATGCCGATTACGATCGGGCCGCCGCCATCGCCAAGGACGTCATGGTGGAACTGCTCGCCCGACGGCCCGCGGCCGGCAGCCTCTACAACCTCAACATCCCGACGCGCGCCCTACACGGCACCACGGAGCTGCGCGTCGTGCCGATGAGCGTCTCCCGCTACGGTGAGGCCTTCGAAAGGCGGGTCGATCCGCGGGGCCGGCCCTACTACTGGGCCAGCAACGATCCGCCGCCGCCTCCCTCGCCAGTCGAGTCCGACATCACCGCCCTGGCGGCGGGCAAGGTCACGCTCACACCGCTCGACTACGACCTGACGCACCGCGCGAGATTGGCCGCACTCGACGACGGTCCGTGGCGGATCACGCCGGCCGGCTGATCAGACGCGGGCGGCGGCTGTCACTGTTCCGCGGCAGGGGCCGCATCTTCGGCAGGCTTCGGGGCGGCTTTTGCGTCGGTGTCCGCCGGGAGGAGTTTGCTCAGATCGTCAAGAGGGCTCGGTTCGGCGGAAGCCGCCGGCTCCGCGGGCTTCTGGCGGCGACGTGTTTCGGGCCTGGATTTCGACGGAGTCGTCGTTTCGCTGCGCGGGCTCGAAGGGCCGGTCTTGGCCGGTTTCTTCCCCGACGCTCTGGCGGCGGTACGACCTTCCGATGCCGACGCCTCGACTTCGACGTCTTCATCCGGCCCAGGCCCGCTGCCGGAGGGGGCACTCATCCAGAACCAGGCGAACACGCCGAGAGCCGCCGCGGCCAAGACCGCGGCACCGACCAGCCACAACGCGGGTGGCAGGCCGGCCAGGCGGCGCATCCCGGCGGGAGGCAGCGGGCCGGTCTTCATCGCGCCGCCACCCGGCGGCTTCGTCTTGCCGCGGGTGTCGATGACGATGCCGCCCGTCGACGGCTGCGGGCCGGGGGAAGCCGGCCTCGGAGTCGCGGCTGCTGGGGCGGTCGCGACGGCGGGCAACCGGCCCGTTGTGCGCGATCCGCTCGACGGTGGCGGCGTGAGCGCCATCGAATGAATGTCGTCACCCGATCGCGGGGCCGAGCCCACGCCCGAGCCGGGGCTCGAGCCCCCCCCCGATTCGCTGCCTGGTCCTCGAATGCCGGAAGGAGCGGCGGGCCGTGCGGCTGCGGTGGGTGCCGCGCCGCGGCGCAGAGACTCCCGCCGCGGCGGTTCGGGTCTCGGCCGGCCGACCGCGGCGGGGGAAGAGCCAAGCCAGGCCGAGAGCGCATCGGCGACCTCCTGCGCGGTCTGCTGCCGGGCGTCGGGATGCTTCTCCATCATGCGGAAGTAGAGTTCGACGAGCGCCGGCGGCGTGTCGGGGCGGGCTTCGAGCAGGTTGGGCGCAGGCTCGTTCATGTGCGCCCGGATTCGCTCGGCAAGGCTGCCCTTCGCGAACGGCGCCCGGCCGACGAGCAGGTAGTGCAGCGTGCACCCCAACGCGTAGATGTCGGACCGGCGGTCGGCGGCATGACTGTCCCGTGCTTGCTCGGGAGCGAGGTAGTCGGCCGTACCCAGGACCTTCTCGTCGTGGGCGCGGGTCAGCGAGGCCTCGTCGTCGTCTTCGGCGAGCGCCAGGCCGAGGTCGAGGATCTTCACATGTCCGCGGCGATCCACCATCAGGTTGGCCGGCTTGATGTCGCGGTGTACCAGGCCCTCCTCATGGGCATGGTGGAGGCCGAGCGCCGCCTGGCGGATGAAGTCGGCGGCTTCGCGGATGGGCAGCGGCCCCTCCTGTTTGACCCGGGCGTGCAGGTCGGTGCCGTCGATGTATTCCATCACGATGAAATGGATCGAGTCGGCCGTGTCGAGGTCGAACGCCCGGGCGATGTGCGGGTGGTTGAGTCGGGCAGAGGCGCGGGCCTCGCGCTCGAAGCGGGCGAGGTAGGATCGCTGGTCGACCCGCTTCACGGGCAATACCTTGATGGCGACCTTGTTGCCGAGCGTGCTGTGCTCCGCGAGGTAGACGCTGCTCATGCCGCCGGCGCCGAGGAGCCGCAGCAGCCGGTACTTGCCCAGGACGAACCCCTTGGATCGCCCCTTCCGGAGTTGCTCCACCTGCCAATCCGTCAGCAGGCCGCGCGCGACGAGTTCCTTCGGCAGGGCGTCGGGGAGTGGGCCGGAACCGTCCGTCCAGGGCTGGATCGCAGCTTCGAGATCGTCCGCCGTGACCAGACCACTGGCCCGCACCAGACGGACGAATCCGTCGATCGACAGGGCCGGCGGGGCGGAATGGTCGGGCATGGGAGCAAGACGATGCGGCGGATGCAGTGCGCGAGTGGCACGACCCCTGGCGGAGGCTGGCCCGCACCCTGCGACCGCCGTATTCTAACCGACGCATGACCTTTCTGCTTTACACGCGTCGCGGCTGTCATTTGTGCGAGACGGCCCAGGACTGGCTCGCCGCCTGGGCGGGTACGACCGCTGTGTTGCCCGTCGACGTCGACGGTTCTCCGGAGCTGCGCCTGGAGTTCGGCGACCGGGTGCCCGTCCTCGTCCGCGAGTCCGATGGCTGCGTGCTGCTCGAGGGTCGGTTCACCGAGGCCGACGTCGCGAGGCTGCTCCACGGACAGGCTACAGCCCGAGTTTCAGCCCCCGTCGATCGAGGGCATCGATCAGGGCCGCCGCCGAGGTGAAGACCTCGGCCTGCCAGCCGGCGGCCCGGGCGGCGTCGACGTGGGCCGGGATGTCGTCGGTGAAGAAGATCCGCTCGGCGTCCACTCCGGCCAGCTTCGCCGCGGTCGCGTAGATGCCGGGTTCCGGCTTGACGGCGCCGACCTCGTGGCTGAGCACGATGCGTGAGAAGTTGCCGGGCAGCACGGCGTAGCGGCAGGATCGGAGGAACTCCCAGTGTGGCACGCACGTGTTGGACAGGATTCCGACCCGGCAGCCGGCGCGTTCGAGTCCCGCGATGACCGGCAGCATCGCGACGTTGAGTGTGAAGATGTCGCTCGCCGCGCGGGCCAATCGCGCTGGGTCCGACCGCGTGCCGGTCTGGCGGCTGAACCACGCGTGGTAGTCCGGCCAGCCGATCTCTCCGCGCTCGAGACGGGCGTGCATGCCGGCATCGAGGCCGGCGGCCCGCACCTGCTCCAAGTCCGCGCCGCAGACGGCCGCCATCTGCCTCAGGCCACGGTCGCGGTCGAAGCAGACGATCACGTTGCCCATGTCGAGGTAGACGAACTCGGGACGCTCGGGTCGCGGCACCTGGCACCTGCACCTTTCCAGCCGGAGGTCGAGAATCTATTCTGCTCGAACGGGCCGCGCACATGGGGCCTGCTCGCCACGCGAAGGATAGTGCCATGACCGCGACCGCCGCCACGAACGTCCTGAACCGCTACAGCGCCCGCATCACGCAGCCCCGATCGCAGGGGGCGTCGCAGGCGATGCTCCTGGGCACCGGGCTGCAGCCGGCCGACCTCGACAAGCCCCAGGTCGGGATCGCCAGCATGTGGTACGAGGGCAACACGTGCAACATGCACCTCGACGCGCTCGCGGCGCGGGTCCGGGAGGGCGTCGTCGTCGCGGGCATGGTGGGGATGCGGTTCAACACGATCGGCGTGAGCGACGGCATCTCGATGGGCACGGATGGCATGAGCTTTTCGCTCCCGTCCCGCGACATCATCGCCGATTCGATCGAGACGGTCATGCAGGCGCAGTGGTACGACGCGCTCGTCGCCATCCCCGGCTGCGACAAGAACATGCCCGGCTGCCTGATCGCGATGGGGCGGCTCAATCGTCCCGCCCTGATGGTGTATGGCGGCACGATCCGGCCGGGCCACCTTCCCGATGGCACGGCGCTCGACATCGTGTCGGCCTTCCAGTGCTACGGCGAGTATGTCGCCGGTCGGATCGACGACGGACGGCGCGGCGAGATCGTCCGCCGCGCGTGCCCCGGGGCCGGCGCCTGCGGCGGCATGTACACCGCCAACACCATGGCCACCGCGATCGAGGCGCTGGGCATGGCGCTGCCCGACAGCGCCTCGATCCCCGCGGAGAATCCGGGCAAACTGGACGAGTGCCAGCGGGCCGGGGCGGCCGTCCGCCGGCTGCTCGAACTCGACCTCAAGCCGCGCGACATCATGACGCGACGGGCCTTCGAGAACGCCATGGTGACGGTGATGGCCCTCGGCGGCTCGACCAACGCCGTGCTCCACCTGATCGCGATGGCCCGCGCCGTCGGCGTGCCGCTCGAACCGGCCGACTTCCAGCGGGTGTCGCGGCGGGTGCCCTATATCGCCGACTTGAAGCCGAGCGGCAAGTTCGTGCAGGAAGACCTTCACTCGATCGGCGGCACGAGCGGGCTCATGAAATACCTGCTCGACAAGGGATTGCTCGACGGCGACTGCATGACCGTCACCGGCAAGACGCTCGCGGAGAACCTGGCTTCGAGCCGCGGGCTGGCCCCGGGGCAGAAGATCATCCAGCCGGTGGAGCAGCCCATCAAGCCGACCGGCCACATCACGATCCTGCACGGCAACCTCGCCCCCGGCAGCGCCGTGGCGAAGATCACGGGCAAGGAAGGCTCGCGGTTCCGCGGCCCGGCCCGCGTGTTCGACAGCGAGGAGGCGATGCTCGCGGCGCTCGAGCAGGGAGCCATCCACAGGGGCGACGTGGTGATCATCCGCTACGAGGGGCCCAAGGGCGGCCCCGGCATGCCGGAGATGCTGACACCCACCTCGGCGCTCGTGGGGGCCGGCCTGGGCAACGACGTCGCGCTCATCACCGACGGCCGGTTCTCCGGAGGTTCGCACGGCTTCATCGTGGGGCACGTCGTGCCCGAGGCCCAGGAGGGCGGCCCGATCGCCCTGGTTCGCGACGGCGACGTGGTGGTGATCGACGCCGAAGCCGCCACGATGGACGCGGAGGTCTCGGACGAGGAGTTCCGCCGCCGCAGGGCCGAGTGGCAGGCGCCGCCCCTCAAGGCGACGCGGGGCATCCTCGCCAAGTACATCCGCTGCGTGGCGCCCGCATCGCAGGGCTGCGTGACCGACGAGTGACGCCCTGACCGCGCCGGAGAGGAGCCGCCACCAGCCTCTTCACGAGCGCCGGCCCGCGGCCTTCTACCGCTGTGGCACCGGCAGCGATTCGACGGGGACCGGCGGGCCCGGGGCGATCACCGCGCCCGGCGGGAGTTGCTCGGGCGGGATCGGCGCGCCGAAGACTGGTCCGGCGGGAGGAACGGTACCCTGGACGCCCAGTCCTGGCGGCGGGGCGGCCGCGGCGACCGACGACGGCATCGCCGCGATGCCCAGCTTCGCCTGGAGCTTCGACAGGATCCGTTGTTCGAGGAGCGGATCGCGACCGAGTGGGATCCAGCCGAGATTGGGGGTCGGGGCCGCCACCGGCCGGGGCTGATCGCCGACCTGCTGGCCGAGCGTCGGCAACGGCGTGCCGTAGCGATAGAGCGAATCGTCGTTTCGAAAGGAGGCACCGCCCGTGGTGGCCATCATCGGGCGGGGCATGTTCTCGAGTTCCTTCTGCACCACCGCCTCGACCCGCCAGCCAGCCGGATCGGGGATGAGCCGCACGGTGCCCACCCTTCGGATCGACTGCAGCGTCGCCTCGAGCCGCTCACGGAATCCCACCGAGTCGCCCCGCCATGGCTCCAGCAGGGTCGAGCCGGTCTGTGGAAACGTGTCGATGCGGCCCTCGGCGGGCACGCCGTTGGAGAACACCACCCGCTGCTCGGAAGCGATCTTGAAATAGTCGTCGACGACGTCGACCAGGCGTTGCCAAACCATCTCGGCGTCGAGCGGCGGCAGCACGATCGCGTTGGTCGGCGGCGGTGGCGGTGTGGGCACGACGGGGCCCGATGGCCCGATCACCGTGCCCTCGGGAAGGGGCACGAAAGGATTGGGGGCGGATGCCTGGGGCGCGGGCAAGGCGATCGGTCCCGTGGCCGCCGGGGATGGCAGGATCTCCTGCGCCGGGCCGCGCGTGGCGAGGCCGACAGCGGCGATGAACGCGAGCATGAGCGGGCGACGGGCCATCGGGAGCCTCCGCGAAGCGGCGGAGACTCTCCAGAATCCGCGGCGGTGGTTCAAGCCCAGTTCCCGGGCCGGTCGGACGGCGTCCGGAGCGGCCGGGATGAGCGGCCCGGCTGTCGCCTCGCGGTCGCCCTGCGGCCGGGGTCACTCCCCGGCGCCGAGGCGGGCGACGAGTTCGTCGAACCGCCGGGCGAACCGGGTGTGGGAGGTGTGGAGGTGCTCGGCCTGCGAAATGAAGCGGATGGAATCGTTTCGCTCGATCCCCTGCTCCGCCAGGATCCGCTCGAAGGGGCCGCGCTGCTGGGCGTAGACGACGAGCAGCTTGTGCGGGTCGAGCTGCACTTCGACTTGGAGCTCGGGGTGCATGACCGCCACGCCGGTGCAGCCGTCGTCAAGCAGCAGGTCCTCGAAATCCCAGAGCACGCTCTCGAGCACCAACCGCTCGATGCCTTCCCGCGTGAATCCGTCGCCGCCCTGCGTGTCATCGTGCGTCGTGTCGAGCACGACATCGAGCGTGTCACCGAGGGGCTCGATCAGCCGCAGGAACGTGTCGAACAGCTGCTCGCTGGAGACCGCGGCGACGAGCGCCGGCAGCCGTTGTCCGCTGCGGGGATCGACGTAGGCGTCGTGGCGGTAGCCGGCCCGCGGCACCACGTCGAGCTGCCAGCCCGGCCGGATCGCGTCGGTGAGCGTGAACGGGCCGTAGTGGCGGCGCGCCAGGTGGGCCTCGAGCGTCTCGCGGTCGGGCCGAGCGATGGCCCCATCGGGCGCCGTGGCACGCGGCGTGGGCTCGACCTGATGCGACAGGGACGGCTGGATGGTGTCGAGGTAGTCGTCGAGGAATCGCATGGTGTCGGGCGGTGACGAGGAGTGGAGGATGCCGACGGTCGCCTGACCGCCGGACCCTCAAACCTAGGACACGGTTCGGTGCCGTGCGGCGGCGACCCCAGAGCCGCCCGGGGAAAATGGTCGGTCGTTGCCGGCCGGCGGGGAGAAGCCCCATAATCCCCGGCTTTCCCGCAGGTTTCGCCCCGCCTTCCACACCCCACCACGCTTCAGGGAGACGCCTCATGGCCGGCAACATGGATGGAAAAATCGTCGCCACCGGGATCACCTTCGACGACGTCCTGCTGGTGCCGCGGCACTCCACGGTCGTGCCGGCCGAGGTGGACGTGGCCACCCAGATGACCCGCGGCATCCGCTTGAACGTGCCGATCGTGAGCTCACCGATGGATACGGTCACGGAGAGCGAGATGGCCATCGCCCTGGCCCAGGAGGGCGGTCTCGGCGTGATCCACAAGAACCTGTCGATCGACCGCCAGGCGGAGGAGGTCGACAAGGTCAAGCGGAGCGCCAACGGCATCATCATGGATCCGGTCACGCTCCCCCCGACGGCGACCGTCGCCCGGGCCCGGGAAGTGATGGACCAATACAACATCTCGGGCGTGCCGATCACGCAGGGCGACCGGCGCCTGGTCGGCATCATCACCCGCCGCGACCTGCGGTTCCTGGACAGCGGCGAGACGCCGATCGCCGACATCATGACGTCGGGCGGGCTCGTGACGGCCACCGGAGCGGTCACGCTCGACCAGGCCGAGAAGGTCCTGATGGCCAACAAGGTCGAGAAGCTGCTGCTCGTCGACGACCGCGGCCTGCTCTCCGGGCTGATCACGATCAAGGACATCGACATGATGAAGCGGTTCCCCAACGCCTGCAAGGACCGCCAGGGGCGGCTGCGGGTCGGGGCCGCCGTGGGCGTCTTCGACTACGACCGTGCCGCCAGCCTCATCGCCAAGGGGGTCGATGTGCTCGTGGTCGATTCCGCACACGGGCACTCGTCGAACGTCATCGAGACCGTCGCCGCGATCAAGCAGCGGTGGGACATCGAGGTGGTGGCCGGAAACGTCGCCACCCGCGAGGGCTGTCGCGACCTGATCAAGGCCGGAGCCGACGGGGTCAAGGTGGGCATCGGCCCGGGATCGATCTGCACCACGCGGGTCATCTCCGGAGTGGGTGTCCCGCAGATCACCGCGGTCTGGGAGGCGGCGACCGAGGCCACGGCGGCCGGCGTGCCGGTGATCGCCGACGGCGGTATCCGCTACTCGGGCGACATCACGAAGGCGATCGCGGCCGGCGCGAGTTGCGTGATGATCGGCGGCCTGCTGGCGGGAGTCGCGGAGAGCCCCGGCCAGACCGTGCTCTACCAAGGCCGCACCTTCAAGAGCTACCGCGGGATGGGGTCGCTCGGCGCGATGGTGCAGGGTTCGAGCGAGCGTTATCGCCAGCGGGCCACCGGCCGGGCTCCCGACAAACTCGTGCCCGAGGGCGTGGAAGGCCGCGTGCCTTTCAAGGGGCACTTGAGCGTCTTCGTCTATCAGCTCGTGGGCGGACTGCGGGCCGGCATGGGCTATTGCGGCACGCGGACGATCGACGAGCTCCGCCGTGACGCCCGTTTCATCCAGGTCTCGGCGGCGACGGTGCGGGAGAGCCATGCCCACGACATCGTCATCACGCAGGAGGCTCCCAACTACAGCGTGGAACGCGGCGCGGGCGACTGAAGCCGCGAGAGGCGGGGTAATCCAGGGCGACTGACGAAGCCGGGGCGAGGTCGTGCCGCGGGATTCGCCACGGAAATCAAAGTCGGGGGCTTTCGCGGGTCGATCCCCTAGTCCATGGGCCTGCACGGAGACGTCGGGGTCGGGGCGCGTGTCCCTGGCTGACGCCGCCGGGGGCCGGTGGATGGGGCCACAGATGGGGACATCGTCATCGTCGCGCGGTCGCTGCCTGTGGGCCGCGGTCGCGATCGTCACGGTCGGGGCGTTCGCGGGCGGGTGGGCCGGAGCGGCCGACGGTCGGCCGTCACCGCCGGAGGGACGCTATGAGTCCACGCCCCCTGCGGGTGTGATCATCGACCCAGCCGCCATGCCGGTCATCCTCGTGGAGCCGGCTGCGGAGCCGTCCTCCGTGCAGTTGGTGACACTCGCGGACGAGAGCCGGACCGTGGCGGACAAGGACACCGGCAAGGACCGCGAGAAAGACAAGGCCAAGGACGCGCGGACGCCCTGCCGCGAGGAGGGGAAGGAGTGCCGGGAAGCGCTCGAGGCCCTGCGGGACGACGATCTCGCTTCGATCGCTCTCGACATCCGTGTTTCCGGCCGCCCCGGCAGCGACTATCCCTGCGAGTGCCGGCTGGAGGGTGATTCGTTCAAGCCGCGCCGCTTCGCCACCACGATGATGACCTGGAAGGCGGCCGGCTACTGCCACAAGCCGCTCTACTTCGAGGACTGGAATCTCGAGCGGTACGGCCACTCGCACGGTCCGCTCGACCCGGTCTTCTCGGCGGCCCACTTCTTCGTGACGCTGCCGGTGCTGCCTTACAAGATGGGTGTGGAACTGCCCTGGGAGTGCGTCTATCCGCTCGGCTACTACCGTCCGGGAAACTGCGCTCCCTGGACGGTACCGGCGGTGCCGATCAGCTGCCGCGGCCTCGCCGTCGAAGCCGCCACCGTCACCGGCCTGGTCTTCCTGCTGCCCTGACTTCGACGGCGGCCGCGGTGCCGGTGCCGGCTCAGGTCTTGCGGATGCTGGCGATATAGGCGTAACGGCGGGCGACCGACTCGAATTGGACGTCGCCCCGGCCCGACCGCCCGATCTCCACGAGCGCCTCGTGCACTTCCGGACGGTAGTGCACATGGAACAGCGACAGCCACCGCTTGAGCCCCGCGGCGAACACCGCGGGCAGGTCGGCCTGGTCCCAGAAATCGACGATCAGCAGATGTCCGCCGGGCCGCAGATTGGCCATGGCCGCCTCGAGCGCCCCGGGCCAGGTCGGGATCATCGACAGGCAGTACGAGAAGAAGATCGTGTCGAACGGCGCTTCCCGGCCGAACATCCGCCGGGCGTCGAGCTGCTCCGCGAGTCCTTGCCGCAGCACGATGGGCTCGCGGTCCGTGCCGCCGCCGGACGGCAGCGGGGCCGACGGAAGGCCGAGGGACCGCTCGATGCTCAGCGCGGCCGTCTCGAGCATTTCATGGGATGCGTCGAGCCCGTAGAGCAACCCCGGCTCGGGCCGCTGAGCCAGTTTGATGAGATTGCGGGCCGTGCCGCAGCCTACCTCGAGTGTCGCCGAGTCGCGGGCGGTGACCACGCGATCGAGCAGTCGGTCACGGCCGAGAAGGTAATAACGTCGGGTGACGTCGTAGACGTGCCGCGTGAGCCGGTACATCCGATCCATCGCCGCGGCGTGGTCGGGGCCGCCCGGACCGCGATTGTTGGAAGACGAAACCGGGCCCGGACGCACGGGGCTCGGCGAGGCGGATTCGCTCATGAGGCGGCCTGGGTCCCGACCGCGCGATCGATCATCTCGTAGAGATGGAACATGCCGTAGATGGCCGAACGATCCTGCAGGTGCAGTTCCCTGGATCGCTCCTCGCGGTAGACGAAGCGGGCCTTGAGCTCCGGTGACAACGCCGTCTCGACGGGCGACTTTTCGCCGGCCGTTCGGAAGATCACCCGCGTGCCCGGTCCACCGACCCGGGCGATATGGCCCCACAGGTCGTCGATGACCGCCGGCGGCATCCAGTCCTGGCTGTCGAGCAGGATGAAGCTGTTGAGGCTGCCCGGTGTCTCCTCGCGGAGCTGATCGGCCAGCGAGGCCATGTGCGTCTCCACGCGGGGCACCATCTCCTTGATGGTCGCGTAGTGCTCGGGCTTCAGGTAATCGGGCAGTGCCCGACGGCCCTCGTGGTCGTAGCGGCGGCCGAACGCCTGCCAGGCGAAATAGTTGTCGTCGAGAGGGAAGCCGCAGGCCAGCCGCCGTACCCGCTGCTTGTACATGTCGAACAGCCTGCTGCCGTCGTTGCCCTGCTCTTCGAGCATCGCCTGATGCTGGCTCGGGGGGATGCCCAGGCTGTAGACCGCGACCGGCTGCCGCCCCATCCATCGCACGAGCCGGTTCTCGAAGAGCGGGCCGAACGTCTCGTCGAAGATCCTCTCCTGCTCCGCCACAGTCCGGGCCGCCAGCAGCCGCGCCGGGTCGCGGCGCATGCCCTTTGCCAACCCGTGCACGACGCGAAAAAACTGGCCGAGCTTCGCCTGGTCGTACAGGCCGCGGCGGAAGTAGCCGATTCGCTTCGGGCCGATCGTATTGCCCGGCCAGTCGCTGGACTCCCAGTACGCGCGCGTCTGTGGGTCGAGGTGGTCGCGGATGTAGCGGTTGTAGTTCGCGACGTTGTCGTGGTGCCTGCCGAGACCGAAGAAGTTGTAGAACGCCTCGTAGTCGGGAAGGTGCCTGATGCCCGCCAGCTTGAGCCGCGTGAGGCACATGTGGTTGTGGTTCAAGTCGACGGCGACGATCCGCTTGGGCCTGTGGATCAGATAGTTGAGGACGTTGCAGCCGCCGCTGGAGATCGTGAACAGGCTCGACTCCGGGCCGATCTGGAGCGCCTCGGCGTCGACCCGCGGATCCTCCCAGATCTGGTTGTAGACGAACCCGCGGAACCAGAGCGTGAACATGCGCTCGAGCATGCCCCGCTTGCTGGCGAGTTTGTGGTGATGCACGGCCTTGCGCAGGTGGGCCGTGGTGCTCGGGCGGGCGGCGGTTCTCGTCATCGGGGGGCTTCCGGGCCGGGGGGCGGGCAAGACGCGTAGTCTAGCGGCCCGCGGAAAAACTCGTCCACGACCCTTTTCGGCCGGCTCGACCCGCGGAACCGCCGCCGGTGGCCCCGCGGCGAGATCACCCGCTCCCACTCCGGCGCAAGCGGCCCACCGCCCGCTCGCCGAGCCCGCTGCCCCGGCTACCGTCCGGGAGGGGGCGCGGCGGCGTCGATCGCCTGCGTGAGCTTCGCTGCGATGCCGTCGAGTTCCCGGCCGAGCCGCACGATCGTGGTCTCGAGGGCCCCCAGTTCGACCGTCGCCGCCTTGAGCCGTGCGTCGAAGGCGTCGGCGACGCCGGCAGACGCCTGCAGGTCGCGCCGCCAGTTGGCCATGTCCTCGTCGAGCTGTCGCTTCTGCTCCGCCGTCGCGGCGGCCTGACGTGCGACGTTCTCGCGGGAGGCGACCACCTTTCCCACCGCCCCCTCGATCGATTGCATCTCGGTGACGAGTCCGCGGCGGAGGGCGTCGATGCCCTCCGCGGTGAGAGGCTTGCCGTCGGCGCCCTTGGCACCGAAGCGGCCCCCTCGGATCGCCGTGTAAGGGTCGGCCAGGGGCCGCCGCTCGACCACCTCGGTGATCTTCGCCCATTTCTTGTCGTCTTGGAGTTCGAGGGCCGTCTCGAGGTCGAACTCAGCCTGCTCCCCTTCCGTGTAGCGGCGCTGCTTGAACCGATTCGTGACGGCGCCGGCCGAGGGGTCGATCGGCGAAGCGTCGCCGGCCGGCTGCTCCCCGCCGACCGGCGCGCCGGGCTCGATCGGGGCGCCCGGGGCACCGAGATCTTCTTCGTCGTCCTCCTCCGCCGCCGCCGAGCGATCGTCGGGCGGGGCGTCGTCCGCGGTGAACTTGTCCTTCTTGGTGAACTTGACGTTGCGCGTGAACTGGACGGTGGCCCAGTAGCGGCCCGGCGGCAGCGTGCGGTCGGCGCCCTTCTGCCTCTCCTCGCGAAGCTTGCCGAACACCGCTTCCCATTCAGCCTCCGGCACTTTCATCTCATGTCGCTCGAGCGCCTCTTTCTCCTGCTCGAGCGACCCGAGCAGGTCGTCGGCGTTCGCGCGGATCGGCCGCGGCAGCCAGCGGGCGTCGGGGGTGACCGGTTCCGCCGCCCCGTCGGCAGCCGGGACCGGCATCCGCTGAAACGCCATCCAGCGGTCCACCGGCAGGCCCTCGTAGACCGTCACATCGACATCGTTGCGGGTCCACAGCTTGGTATCGTCGTCGCTTGGCGCATCGGGCGTTGCGGAGGGCACGACGGAGAGCACGCAGTTCTCGGCACCCTTGGCCGCCGTCGCCTTCTCCACGCGGAACAGCCCGAGGAATCGACCGCCGGCGCCAAATTCCTCCACATCGAAGACCGCGACCTCGGCGCCCGCGTCGAGCGGCCCCGCCTCGGCCTCCTCGCTCGGCATGTCGATCGAGATCGAGCCCGGCTTGCCGCCCCGCGGAGGATTGAACTTGGCGCCCGTCCAACGCCGGCCGTGCCACGTGTCGACGTAGTCGCGGGCTCGTGACCAGCGATCGCGGGTGGCACGCAGGGCCGCGATCGAAGTCGGTGCCGCCTCCGAGCCAGGGGCTCCCGAGCCGACGATGCGGTCGATCTCCGCCTGGTTTTTCGAGACCGCGGCACGCCACACGCGTTCCCGTTCCGCCAGCCTGGCGGCCAGATAGATGTATCCCGTGGCGGCGAACAGGAGCAGCACCGCGGCGACCACGGTGCCCCAGCTCCAGCCTTTGTGGCCGACGGCGATCGCGACCAGGCCCACGAGGGCGATCAGCCCGATCACTGCCAGCAGAACGATGTCCATGCACCACCCGTGAGCGGCGGACGGTCGGCCGCCGCCATTCCGCCTCCGAAACCGCCGACCCCGACTCCAGCATCGGCGTAGCCGCCGCGTCCGGCGGAGGACCGGAGCCGGCGGGCCGATTGTGCGGGCTTCGCGGAGTATACCGGCCGTCCTTCCGGGGGCGGCGTGGCGTGGTGGCGCACGGGCTGTCGCCCCGGGGCGACGCAGAGGGCGACGGCGCGTGGCGGCGGTGTCGCCCGGCGGCGACTCAGGTCTCCGGGGATCCTGACTGCCGAGGTCGACTCGCGGGCCTTTTCCACGGGGATCCGGCCGCCTGCGAGCCGGGCGGCCTCGATGTCGGAGCGACTGGCGCGGGATGTGCGTCGGAAATCCGGCGTCGGTCCCCGTGCCGCCTCGGCGAGGGGCCACCATCTTCAGGAGCCACCATGCGCCCCGTCAGCCCCCGTGACCCGCAGCCGTTTCCGCCGTCCTCCCGCCCCCGTTCCGTGCCGCCCCGCGGCACCGGCCCCGCGCCGGTGCGGCCCCGCAAGCCGTCGTCGGCGCGGATCGACGATCCCGTGAGGCTCTATCTGCTCCAGATGGGGGGCAACCCGCTGCTCACACGGGCTTCCGAGGTCGCCAGCGCCCGCGCGATCGAGAAGTGGCGGCGGAAGTTCCGTCACACCATGCTGGCCAACGACTTCATCCTGGCCGGCGCGGTGCAACTGCTCGAGCGGATCCGGGCGGGCACCGTGCGGCTCGATCGCACGATCGAAGTGGCCGTCACCAACACGCAGGAGAAGGCCCGATTTCTCAAGCGGCTCGGGCCCAACCTCGCCACCCTGCACCGCATCCAGCAGGAGAAGACCCGTCTCTTTCGGGTCGCGATGTCCCGCAGCGTGCCGCTGGAGCGGCGTCGCGAGGCTTGGCAACGGCTTGTCCGCCAGCGCAACAAGGCCGTGCGGCTCGTCGAGGAGATGCATCTGCGGATTCAGCGGCTCACCCCGCTCCTCAAGCAGCTGCGGGCGATCGGCTGCCGCATCGCCGAACTCCGTGAGGATCGCGACGGCGCAGCGCGGCCGGAACTGCGCCGGCTTCTCGTGTCGACCCGGGAGAGCCGGCGCACGCTCACGCGCCGCCTGGCCCGCCTCGATGAGCTGCAGACGCGGTACGACGCCGCCAAGCGGGAGCTCGCCGCCGGCAACCTGCGTCTGGTGGTTTCGATCGCCAAGCGGTATCGGCACCGTGGCCTGTCGTTCCTCGATCTGATCCAGGAGGGCAACTCGGGCCTGATGCGGGCGGTCGACAAGTTCGAGCACGCCCGCGGCTTCAAGTTTTCGACCTATGCAACCTGGTGGATTCGCCAGGCGATCACGCGGGCGATCGCCGACCAGAGCCGCACCATCCGGGTGCCGGTGCACATGGTCGACACGATCACGAAACTCCGCAACGCTTCGCGCGGGTTCGTGCAGCGGCATGGACGGGAGCCCACCGTCGAGGAGATCGCCGAGCTGGTCGGCCTGTCGGTGGAGGAGGCACAGTGCATCTGGCGGATGTCGCGGCAGCCGGTCTCGCTCGATCAACCGCTCGGCGACAGCGAGGACGGCGCGGTGGGCGACTTCGTCAAGGACCAGCACGAGGAGGATCCGCTCCAGGCGGTCAATCAGCAGGCGCTCAAGCAGGTGATCGGCCGTGCCCTCGACGGACTCTCCTATCGGGAACGGGAGATCATTCGTCTGCGGTTCGGCCTGGCGGACGGCTACAGCTACACGCTGGAGGAGGTCGGCACGCTCTTCGACGTGACGCGGGAGCGGGTGCGGCAGATCGAGGCCAAGGCCGTCGAGAAGCTCCGCGAGCCCGGGCTGCACGCGCAGCTCTCCGGGTTCGTCGACGAGCGGTCCCTGTCCCGCCTCGTCGGCGGCGGCCTCAGGACCGCCCGGCCGGCACCGCGGCCAGCGGCGACCGTGCCCGCCGGTGATGCGGTGCTCATGTCGACCGCCCCCGCCCCGGTGGGCGGTTAACGGACGAACCCGCGACACGCGAGCGACCAAAAACGGGCTGGCCGGGTGCGCCGTCGATGGCCGCGCACCCGGCCGCTTCGCTTGCCCGAGCTTCGATTGCCTGAGGCCGGCAATCAGGCCGACTTCGCCTCGTCGAGGGCCGCCTGCAGCTTCGCCTTGGGCTGCACGCCCATGAACTGCTGCACGAGACGGCCGCCGCTGAAGATCATGATCGTCGGGATGCTCGCCACGTTGTAGGTCATCGCGAGCTTGCTGTTATCGTCGACGTTGACCTTGCCGACCCGGAAGGTTCCCGCGTTCTCGGCCGAGAGTTCCTCGATCGTGGGGCCGATCATCCGGCACGGTCCACACCAGGGAGCCCAGAAGTCGACGAGCACCGGCACGGGGGAATCGAGCACTTCCTGCTGGAAGTTGCTGTCGGTGAACTCAAGTGCTTTCCCCATCGGCTGGGCTCCTTCATTGAAACGTGTGGCTGGAAACGGGTCCGCTGATCCAGGGTCGCCGCCTTGCCGTCGACACGTGCGTGCCGGCGGGCGTTACGATGCTGGCGACCGCTCGTTCAAAACGGGAAGTATAGCGGGCGGCCCGCACCGGCGCCAGCCCGGAGCCGCACGCATGAGCCGACCTATGCAGCCGCCCCGTCCTGTTCATGCGATCCGCCTGCAGGCCGCCTGGGAGCCGCCGACGTCGGACACGGCCCCCTGGATCCGGCGTTTCGGTCGGCCCGCCGGCGTCGCCGCCGGTCAGCGGGTCTGGCTGGTCGTCGCCGGGGCCGTCGCGCCGACGGCGGTGTCTCTCAACGGGATCGCTCTGCCGGTGATCGCGGCCGGCCAGCCACGCTGGGCGCACGACATCACCTCCCATCTCCAGGACCGGAACGTCCTGGAGATGGTCGCCGCGCCGCTTCGCACGCCGGACGATACCGATCGTGGTGGAACCCGGCGGCCGGCGCCCGCCGCCTTTGGGGCGATCGGCCTCGAGATCACCGCCGTTCCGGAGGGGCCGGCCACGGTCGCGCCGACCATGCCGCCGCATCGTGCTTGACAGCGCGCGCTCGGGAGCGGTACGAACAGCGTGTCGGTAGGCGGCGGTGGGCCGCATGGGTTGGCAAAGCTTCAGCGAGGTGGATCGATGTCGGTGATTCGCGTGGGCAGCAACGGCACGTACGCCGAAGGTTGGGACAACGTGTTCGGTGGCACCAAGGGGAAGGCCGCCCGCAAGGGGGCGAAGAAGGGGGCGAAGAAGGCCGGTGCGAAGGCGGCCAAGAAGGCCAAGAAGCCGGCCGCGAAGAAGAAGCCTCGCAAGCGATAGCTGCGGTTCAGCCGCTGGTTCAGCCGCTGGTTCAGCCGCTGGTTCGGCCGAGTTCGCGGCCGCGGGCGGCCGCGGCGACGACGGCGTCGATGAGCGCCCCGCGGACGCCCCGCTGCTCGAGCACCGCCAGACCGGCGATCGTCGTGCCTCCGGGGCTCGCAACGCGGTCCTTGAGCTGCGCCGGATGCTCGCCCGTCTGGTCGAGCAGGGCTGCGGTGCCGGAGAGCGTCTGCGTGGCGAGTGCCAGTGCCAGCGGCCGCGGCAGGCCGGCCTTCACGCCGCCGTCTGCCAGGGCTTCGACCAGCACGGCGACGAACCCGGGGCCCGATCCGGACAGTCCGGTCACGGCATCCATGAGCGACTCGTCCACCTCGTGGGCGGTGCCGACCGCACCCAAGAACGCGAGCACCCGATCGCGGTCGGCCGCCGGCACCTCGGGGGCATGACAGGCGACGGACACGCCCCGGCCCACGAGGCACGGCGTGTTGGGCATGACGCGGACGATCCGCTTGGCGGCGGAAAGTTCGGCCAGCGTCTGCAGCGACAAGCCGGCCACGATGGAGACCAGCACCGCGTCGGGGGCGAGCGCCGGCGCGATTTCACGGCAGGCGGCCGCCGCCTGCTGCGGCTTGACGGCGAGGATGACGGTCCGGGCCGCGGAGGCGGCCGCCGCGGCGGAATCCGCCAGACGAATGCCGGGAAGCCGGGAGGAGAGCCGGGCCCGTGCCGCCTCGGCGGGGTCGTAGACGGTGATGTCTTCCGCCGCGAGGAGTCCCTCGCGGCAGAAGCCTTCCGCCAGCGCCAGCCCCATCTGACCACCGCCGATCATCGCGATCCTACGGTCGCCCGCGCTGCCGTCGTCGGTGCGTCGCTCATCCTTCATGACCTTCATGACGGGCCGTCCTCGAGGGTGATTTTCCAAGCATCCTGTCGATCGCTTACCGCCGGGTTGCGGCCGGCGCTGCTGCGGCGACGGGCGGCAGGGCCGCCTCGATCGCGTCGTCGAGGGGCCGGCTCACCCACAGTTGGCTCGCGACTGGCCGCCCGTCGACACCGCCGCGGCTGGCGGTCCACATCAGCCACGCGCCGTCCGGCGAGAAGGCGGGCAGCACGTCGGCGCCCCCGTGGTCGGTGATGCGGAGCGGCGGGCCAACGCGGAACCGCGTCGTTCCGTCCGCCTCCCGCGTGATCTCCCACCGGGCGATCCAGAGATCGTAGTTGGGCCGGGAGGTGGGGTCGGAATGGTCGGCGCCGGTCCAGATCAGCCAGGGTTTCGTGGGATGCCAAAAGGGCGCCCAGCGCACGCCCGCACCCGCAGTCAAGGCCACGTCGCCCGAGCCGTCGGCCCGCATGACGTGGATCTGGAGCATGTCCTTCTCCACGCGGTCGGTCCGATACGCGATCCATTTGCCGTCGGGGGAGAAGAACGGGCCGCCGTCGTAGCCCGGGGCGTTCGTCAGTTGCCGCACGTCGGCGCCGTCGGCGTTCATGACGTAGATGTCTGGATCGCCGTCTCGGTCGCTCACGAACAGGATGCGGCTGCCGTCGGGCGAATAGGAGCACTCGGCGTCGTAGCCCGGCTCCCGTGTCAACCGCACGAGTTTCCTTTCGCCCGCGGCATCGGGTTCGAGGGCCACGGAAAAGATGTCGCTGTGGGGATCGAAGTCCCATTGGTACCGCCTCCGCCTCCCGGACCGCCGATCCTCCTCGGCCTGGGCCCGGGCGGCGGACTCGGTGGCGTCGAGCTGCGGGTCGAGATGACTCGATGCGAACAGGAGGCGGCTGCCGTCAGGCGAGAACCAGCTGCAGGTCGTGCGGCCGCGGCCGGTGCTGATCCGCACCGGGATCGTGGGCCGCGGCTCGCGGGCGTCGAATGCCTGCACGAAAATCTGATAGAAGGGATAACCGTCGGGAACGGCCTGGTAGCAGACCCGGCGGATGTCGGGAGAGAAGTAACCCTCGCCCGCCTTGGGCATGCCCATGCTCACCTGTACCGGTGGCGACAGGAACTTCCGCTCGAGTTCGGACCGACCCGCGTCATCCTCGGCGGCGCGGGCCGTGGCGCCGGTTATCAGCCAGGCCAGCCACACGAGGCAGCGACCGGCACGGCCGGCGACGGTCCGCCGAGCCCTGGCGGCCCCGACGGCCGTGCCCACGGGCGGCGAGACGGTGTTTGGATTGAAGGATTTCATCATGGCTTCCAGTATATGCAGGCCCGCCGTCGACCGGTGGCCGGCGACCGAGCCAATCTGAAGCCATTCTCCAGGGAGGACCGACGGCATGAAAATCTACACGAAGACGGGCGACGCAGGTGAGACGGGCCTGTTCGGCGGGCCGCGGGTCGCCAAGGATCACTCGCGGATCGAGGCCTTCGGCACGGTCGACGAGCTCAACAGCCACCTCGGTGTGATCCGCACGCTTCCCGCGGCGGCCGAGTTCGATCCCCTGCTGCGGCGCGTCCAGTGCGAGCTCTTCGATCTGGGGGCCCAACTGGCCACTCCGGGCGCCATCGAGGAGCGGATCACCACAGGACATGTCGAGTTCCTCGAGCGGGCGATCGACCGTCATGAAGAACTGCTCGAGCCGCTCACCTGCTTCATCCTGCCCACCGGCACACCGCTCGCCGCGGCGCTGCATGTCGCCCGGACGGTCTGCCGGCGGGCCGAGCGCCGGGTCGTGACGCTCGCCGGCAGGCTCGAGACGACCATCCCCGCCAACGCCATCGAATACCTGAACCGGCTCGGCGACCTGCTCTTCGTGCTCGCCCGCGTGGCCAATCGCCACGCCGACGTCGCCGACGACCCTTGGCATCCGCAGCCATGACCCTCGCCTCCGGCCCGCCCTCTGCCGCGACCTTCCGCCCCGCGGTGACGCGGGCGGCCGCCGGATTCGTCGCCCTGCGAGAGCGGGTCGCGGCCCAGCACGCCGCCGGGGCCCCGGGCATGCAGACCTGCGGGCTCGCGGCAGAACTCTGCGACGAAATCGTCGTCGGGCTCTGGGATGCGATCGTCGCCGAACTGCCGCCCGACGCCGCCGCGTCGTTCGGCCGTCATGCGGCGCTCGTGGCCCACGGCGGCTACGGTCGGCGCGAGATGGCGCCCTTCTCCGACATCGACCTGATGATCCTGCATGACGGCTCGGCGGCCGGCCTGGTGGCCGACGTCGCCCGGCGGCTGCTCCAGGATCTGTTCGACGCGGGCGCCGAGGTCGGCCAGAGCGTCCGCACCGTCGCCGAGGCCTGCCGGCTCGCGACGGCCGATGCGACGATCCTGAGCTCGCTGCTGGAATGCCGTTCCCTCGCCGGGCACGAGCCGCTCGTTTCCCGGCTCGCCGGTCGGCTGCGGGCGGCACTCCGTCGCCGGCCAGCGCAGCAGGCCCGCGCCCTCGTCGAGGCCCGTCGTGACGAGGCCGCCAAGTACGGCGAGACCGTCTCGCTGCTCGAGCCGAACGTCAAGCGTTCGCCGGGCGGGCTCCGCGACATCCATCTGGTGCGCTGGCTGGGCACCGTGTTCGAGGACGCCGCAGGGCTCGACGGACTGGCCCTGCCGAGCGGCCTCTCCCGCGCCGATGCCGACGTGCTTCGTGACGCGGCCGAGTTTCTCACGCGGCTGCGGATCGATCTCCACTTGGCCGCGGGCAAGGCAGCGGACGAACTGACCCGCGACCAGCAGGTGCGGATCGCCGCAGACCGCGGCTTCGAGTCGCGGGACGGGCTGCTTGGCGTGGAACGGTTCATGCGCGACTACTTCCATCACACCCGTGGCGTCGCGCAGGTGGCGGATTCGCTCGCCGCCCGCGTCCGCCATCCGTCGCCTGCGCGGTCGCTCGTGGCGGGAATCCTGGGGCATCGGGTGGACGGCATGTTCCGCGTCGGTCCGCGGGCCGTCAGCGTCGTCGCGGGGCGGTTGGACGCGGTCGCCGGCAGCCTCGACTCCATCGTGCGGCTGGTGGAACTGGCCATGCTCTACGAGTTGCCTATCGACCCGGTGGTCTGGGCCGCGGTGCGGGCCGGGGCGGAACGGCTGCCGGCCGAGGCCGACGCCCAGGCGCGTGGCCGCTTTCTGGGGCTCTTCGCGCAGCCACGGCGGCTCGGCACGGCCCTGCGGCGGTTCCACGAGGTGGGTGTGCTCGAGCGGTTCGTGCCCGAGTTCGCGCATGCCCGGAATCTGCTGCAGTTCAACAACTACCACAAATACACCGTCGACGAGCACTCGATCCTGGCCGTCGAGCAGGCCGCCGCCTTCGAGGACGATCCCGGCTGGCTCGGCGACGCATGGCGCGGGCTCAACCGCAAGCGGACGGTGCTGCTGGCGCTCCTCGTCCACGACCTGGGCAAGGGATTCATCGAGGACCACAGCGAGGTCGGCGCGCGGATCGCCCGGGCGGTGGCCGCCCGCTTGGGCCTGCCGGCGGACGAGGCGGAGATCGTCGAGTTCCTCGTGCTCAGGCATCTCGTGATGGCCCACCAGGCGTTTCGCCGCGATACCCGGGACGACAGTCTCGTGGCGGCCTTCGCCCGCGACACCGGGTCGCCGGAGGTGCTGCGGATGCTCGCCGTGCTCACGGCGGCCGACGTCGCCGCGGTGGGGCCGGGTGTCTGGACCCGCTGGAAGGCCGACCTTCTCGGCGAACTCTACTTCCGCACGCTCGGGACACTCGACGGCGACAGCCCTTCGCTGGTTTCCGAGCGGCACCGCCGCGGCCTGGAGGAACTGCTCGCCGCCCGTGATCCCGAGGACCCGGTGGTGCGGCTCGCGCGGGCGATGCCGCCGTCGGCCCTGCAGGAAACCGATCCCGCGCGCATGGTGGAGGAACTCGGTCGGATCGCCCGGCTGGGCCCGGACGGCATCCTTGTGACGACCCGGTGGCAGCCGGATACCGCCACCGTGGCGGTCACGGTCGCCGCCTGGGAGGCGAGCTTGAGCGGCATTTTCCACCGTCTGACCGGCGGCCTCACGAGCCAGCGGCTGGAGATTCTCGCCGCCGACATCCACACGCTCGACGGCGGGCTCGCGCTCGATCACTTCGTCGTGCATGATCCCGACTATGCCGGCGCACCGCCCGCGGACAGGCTCGCCGAGATCGCCGCCGCCCTGAGGTCCGCCCTCACGGCCGACGACCCGCCCTCCTTCGCGCGGCGCTGGAACCCGTTCGCCCCCCAGGTAGTCCCGTCCGCCGGCCTGCCGCCGCGGGTCCGGTTCGACAACGAAAGCTCCGCCACGACGACGATCCTCGAGGTCTTCGCCCACGATGCCGCAGGGCTGCTCTACGAGCTTGCCCATGCGATCTTCGCCGAGGGGCTGTCGGTCCGGTCGGCGAAGATCGGCACCTATCTCGACCAGGTGGTCGACGCCTTCCACGTGACCGATGCCGAAGGGCGGAAGGTGACCGATCGCGACCGTCTGGAGCGGATCCGCACCAGGCTCGAGAGAGTGGCCGCGCCGGTGACCGCCCCGGGCGGACGTTGAGTGCGGCTAGCGGCGGGCGGCGCGCAGCCGACGGCGCCAGGCCTCTTCGAAACGTTCCAGCGGCATCCCCACCAGCCGTTCGAAGTCGGCGCCAGGGTCCTCGGCAGCCTCCCGAGAGGCGGTGTCGGTCGATCCGGGCGCGGTGCAGAGCCGCTCGAGCGCTTCCCGGGAGAGCACCGGGTCGAGGATCGCCAGGTCGAGCGCGAGCCCCCAAGCCAGCAGGTAACGGTCGCGGCTCTCGCGGCGGCCGATGCCATGTCCCACCAGGAAGAGTTCCGGGCCCGACCGCACCAGCCCCGCCAGTGCCGGTGGCGCGGAGCGGTCGAGGAGTTCCTGCAGCATCTTCAAGCGGACCGGATCGGGCCTGTCGAGCCGCATCTCGCCGGCGTCGAGCGGCGCCGTCTCGAAGACCTGGGCGAGCCCCTCGTCGAGCCAACCCGGCAGCGGCCGGCTCGCGTTCGGCGCGAGCCGGCGATCCGCGTAGGCATGCCAGGCCTCGTGCGTGAGGCGGGCGAAGAACTGCTCCGTGGCATCGGCCACCCGCGCCAGATTGTCCCGGCGTGCGGCCGCGATCTCCGCGAGCCATCCGTCGCGTTCCCGTTGCCAACGAGTGCGGGCAAGCTGCACGATCTCGGCCCGCTTCGCCGCCGGCATCCCCTGCCCCTCGAGGTCGCCCGCGAGCCGCCTGAGGTCTTCGGCGAACGTCCGGTCACGGTCGAGCAGGCGGCGCTCCGCGAGCGCCAGGCTGTCGCCGGCCGCCTGCTCCTGCTCGACGACCGCGGGCATGTCGCTGCCGGCCACGAGCAGCCCCCGTGCCGGCACGTAGAAAGCCGGGTGCTCGGCCCGCACGGCCAGCGACTCACGGAGACGGCGGTATTCGGCCGCCGTGCCGCAGAGCACGACGGCGAGGGCCGTCGGGTCGGGAGCGGTCGCCGGCGGCACGAGAGCCTCGAGCGCCGCGAACACCTGCTCCAGATGGACGATCGCCTGGCGCGTGAGCCGCGGGTCGGCGGTGCTTTCGACGGTGCACCACGCTCCGGCGTACCGCCAGGGCGCGTCCTCGTCCGCGCGGGTGAGCGCGACCGCGGTCTCGGCGGCGTGGCGGCGGCTGGCGCGGCCGCGCAGTTCAGCCACGCGACCCGCAAGCTCCGCATGCTCCGCGGCGGGCAGTCGCTCGACGACCGCGACTCGGGCCGCGGCGAGTGGCGGCCACGTGATGAGTTCTCGCGGCCGGCCACGGGGCTCGATGATCTGCACGAACTCCACCGCGGCCGTAGGGTCGCCCGTGTCGGGGCTCACGACCAGGCCTTCCAGCCGGCGGCCGTCGTGGAGCCGCACCGTCTCGAGCCGCCACGCCGCCGGGGCCAAGCCCGGCGCCCCGGCCGGCTCGGCTGTTGCCAGGGCTCCCGGCAACAGCCCCCACACGCAGACCATCGCCGCCGCGCCGCGGGCCGGCCAGATGGTCGTGCCACGACCGGGAAGGAATGCTGCCACGGACCGCCCGCGCGCTACAGGTAGGTGTTGACCAGGTTCTCGAAGAGTTCCTGGCGGCCGCTCCTGCAGGCCGCCGCCTCGCCCTTGGCGAGCATCTCCTTCTCGAGCGACGCGAGGCTCTCCGAACCCGCCTCGATCCGCTTGCCGAGCGGGCTCGACCAGGAGGCATAGCGCTCGTCGACGAGCTTCTGGAGCGCCCCGTCGGCCCGCATGGCCGCGGCGATCTTCAATCCCCTCGCGAAGGCGTCCATGCCGCCGATGTGGGCGTGGAACAGGTCGACCGGCTCGAAGCTCTCGCGGCGGACCTTCGCGTCGAAGTTCACGCCGCCCGGGGCCAGGCCGCCGTACTTCAGGATCGAGTGCATGATCTGCGTCGTGAGGTAGATGTTCGTCGGGAACTGGTCGGTGTCCCAGCCGACGAGCGTGTCGCCGGTGTTGGCGTCGATCGAACCCAGGAAGCCCTGCATGCCGGCGTATTCGAGCTCGTGCTGCATCTCGTGGCCGGCGAGCGTGGCGTGGTTGGTCTCGATGTTCATCTTCACGTGCTTTTCCAGCCCGTAGGTCCGCAGGAAGTTGATGCAGGTGGCACTGTCGAAGTCGTACTGGTGCTTCATCGGCTCCCGCGGCTTGGGCTCGAAGTAGAACTGGCCGGTGAAGCCGATCTGCTTCGCGTAGTCGACGGCCATGTGCATGAACCGCGCCAGATGGTCGATCTCCCGCTTCATGTCGGTGTTCCACAGGCACTGGTAGCCCTCGCGGCCGCCCCAGAAGACGTAGCCTGCGCCGCTGAGGCGGTGGGTGACCTCGAGCGCCTTCTTCACCTGCGCGGCCGCGTAGGCGAACGACTCGACGTTGGGGCTCGTCGCGGCGCCGTGGACGTACCGCGGATTGGAGAAGAGGTTCGCCGTGCCCCAGAGCAGCTTCTTGCCGGTGCGCCGCTGCTGGGCCTCGAGCCGGTCGGCGACGGCGTCGAGGAACGTGTTCGACTCGGCGAGCGACGTTCCTTCGGGGGCGACGTCGCGGTCGTGGAAGCAGTAGAAATCACAGCCGAGCTTCTCCAGGAACTCGAAGGCCACGTCCACGCGCTTGAGCGCCGCATCGAGCGGGTCGCTCGCGGTCTCCCAGGGACGGATCATCGTGCCGGGGCCGAACGGGTCGCTGCCGGTGCCTCGGAACGAGTGCCAGTAGGAGACGGCGAACCGCAGGTGGTCGCGCATGGTCTTCCCCTCGACGACGGCGTCGGCGTCGTAGTGGCGGAAGGCGAGCATGTTCTTCGTGGCCGGGCCCTCGTAGCGGATCTGGGGGATGTCGGGAAAGGCCTCGGACGACGTGCTAGCGGCGGCTGCCATGCTTGAGGGCTCCAAGGAGAGGGGCGATGCGGCGGTGTTGAAGGCGATCGGGCGCCGACACGGGGACGCCGCCCGCGGCGATTGTAGCGGCGGCGAACGCTCCGCGGGATGGCGACCCGCGGGGCCGGCCTCGAGGGCGCGCCGACGTCGTCCGGCCGGCATGCGGCCGTCGTCAGTCCCGCGGCCGACAGCGATGGAGCGTCATCAGGGCGTAGCCCGTGCCATAGGGCTGGTGGTAGTCGTAGAGCGGGTAGTCCCACCAGGAGCCGTCGGCATCCTGCACGTCGAGGATGATCCGGGCGA
>JBJOKF010000023.1:0-3451 GCA_046046235.1 Planctomycetota bacterium
GCGGCGGCAGCGCACCGCGAAAATCTCGGCTTTTTCGGGGTGCGCCATCGTGGAAAAAGGCCACGGAGGGCTTTTTCCACAGCCAGCGAGCGGCGGCTGCTAGCGGGCCGGGCCGCCCGCCTCGGCCAGTTCGAGATCCTCGCCGCACCGCACGAGCCGCGCCGAGTTGAAGACAACGGCCAGCCCGCTGACGACGTGGAGCAGGGACGCCAGCACGGGCGAGACGTAGCCCGCCGCGGCAAGCGCGAGGAAGGCGAGGATGAACACGGCGCCGATGATCATGTTCTGGCGGATGACGGCGATCGTCTTCCGCGACAGATCGACGAGGAAGGGCACCCGGTCCAGGTTGCTGTTGAGCAGCGCGATGCTCGCCGAATGGATGGCGACGTCGCTGCCGGCGGCGCCCATCGCGATCGACACGTCGCCGGCCGCGAGGGCCGGCGCGTCGTTGACGCCGTCGCCGATCACGGCTACCTGATGGCCGGCGGCCTTGAGTGCGTCGACCATCTCGAGCTTCTCGTGCGGCAGCACCTCGGCCTTGAAGTCGTCGAAGTGCATCTGCCCGGCCACCCGCCGGGCCACGCTCGACCGGTCGCCGGTGAGGAGCACGAGCCGGGAGATGCCCATGGCCTTGAGCCGATCGACGGCGCCCGCCGCCTCGGGCCGGGCGTTGTCCTCGAGGCCGATCCAGCCGACGAGCCGGCCGTTGCGGACGACGTGGAGCACCGAGAGTCCGTCGGTCTCGGACGAGGACTGGAGGGCGTCGAGGGCGGCCAGATCGAGCGCGTGCGGCTCGGGCACCGCCTCGGCCAGCCACGAGCCGCGGCCGACGAACACGGTGTCGCCGTCGGCGAACGACGCGATCACGCCCCGGCCCGGCACTTCCTCGAACGCGGTCGGCTCGGCCAGCGCCACCCGCGCCCGCCGGCCCATCTCCGTGACGGCGCGGGCCACCGGATGGCGGCTGTTCTGCTCGGCCGAAGCCGCCAGCCGCAGGAGGTCTTCCGCCGGCACGCCGGCCGCGGGAGCGAGCCGCGAGACGGCGAGCACCCCGCTGGTGACGGTGCCGGTCTTGTCGAACACGATGGCCGTGAGGTTGCGGGCCGCCTCGAGCGTGGCCACGCTCTTCACCAACACGCCGAGCCGGGCGGCCGCCGACAGGGCCGCGACCATCGCCGTGGGCGTGGCCAGGATCAGGGCGCTCGGGCAGGCGATCACGAGCATGGCGATCGCCCGGTTGAAGGCGGTGTCGGGGTCGCTCTTGAGCGCGAAGAAGAGCACGGCCCCCACGAGCATGAGGATCGTCGGCGTGTACCAGGCGGCGTACTGGTCGACCAGCCGCATGATCGGCGTCTTCGTCCGCTCGGCCTGGAGGATGAGGTCCTTGACGCGGCCGAGCAGCGTGTCGGCCCCCGCCTTCGTCACGGTCACGTCGATCAGGCCGGTGAGGTTGATGGTGCTGCCGAACACCTCGTCGCCCGGGGCCTTCTCGGCCGGGATCGACTCGCCGGTGATGCTCGCCTGGTTCACGGTGCTCGCGCCGCGGGCCACCACGCCGTCGGCGGGGATCGTGTCGCCGGGCCGGACGCGGACGGTGTCGCCGGGGGAGAGCGCGGTCGCCTCGACGAGTTCCTCCCGGTCGCCCACGAGTCGGCTGGCCTTCGTGGGGGCCAGGCGGATGAGCGACTCGATGCTCGCCTCGGCCCCGGCCGCCGTGCGCCGCTCGATGAGCGAGGAGACGATCATGAAGAAGGCGACGGCGGCCGCCTCCTGATACTTTCCACTGGAGACGGCCCCGATCACGGCGAGCGCGACGAGCGCGTTCATCCCCGCCTTGCCGGCGAGCAGATCCTGCGCCGCCGCGGCCACCAGCGGCGCCGCGAGCAGCGCCACCGCCGCCGCGGCCGGCAGGGCGGCGAAGAAGGGCTGCTGCCAGAGCCAGCCGGCCGCGAGCGAGCAGAGCAGGAGCGTGCCGCCGACGAGCGTGGCCAGGATCTGCAGCTTGAGGCCGCGGCTCAACCGGGGCGTGGTCTCGGCCGGCGGTGCGCCGGGAGCGACCGGCGGGCGCTGGTCGTCATCACGCGGCCGCCGGCTGGTCGGTTCGGCGTCATGCGACATCACTACCGTGGACACGATCGGTCTTCTCCTGACGATGCGGCGGCCGCCATGTCGCCGTGCTCTCGCATGATAGTTGGTGAAGAGGCCGAAACAAAAAACCGCGGCCGCCCGAAGGCGGCCGCGGCATGTTGGAATCACACACGTCGAACAAGCGGGCAGGGCTCACTCGACGGTGCCGCCGCCCACGCCCAGATTCGCACCATTGCCCAGCTGGCGGACCCAGATCTTGTTCCGGATCTCCTTGTTGTAGGCGCTGTCATTCAACCGGTACGTGGTATCCGTCGTTGCCGCACGGAACCCACCAATGAACCCGTCCGGCTCGTCGTTGAGACCGGCGTCGTCCTTGACCTTCGCGACGTGGCCGTCGGCGAAGAGGAGCTGGACGGACCCGCCCACGAACTTGCCGTCGCCACTCTTCCGACCGCCGACGATCGGCACCAGGTCGTTGAGCTCGTGCAGCCGGTCGGCAGGCTCGTCGGTCGCACCGGCGATGCCGATGTCGGTGGCGACGTTGCCCTCCGGCACAGCCGACATGCCGTCGGTGAACGACTCGACCGTGAAGTCGCCAGCCTTCAGGAGCGGCGGGTTGCCGTCGGCACCGGTGAGCCCCACGAATGTGTTGACCGTGTCGGCATAGGCCTGGGTCACCGACGCATCACCGCCGTCGCCGTTGCGGGAGTTGCCCACGCAGGCGATGAGATCCCGGCTGACCGTGGTCTTCATCAGCTTCGACTCGCTGAGCGGGCCGTCGCCGTCCATCGGGCACTTGCTGGGGTCGGCCGAGGAGAAGTCCATGTCCGCCGGCACGGTGCCGCTCGAGCCGAGGACGTCGCCCCGGCTGAAGTGCCACGTGGTGCAGAAGTTGGTGTTGTGGCCATCGTCCCAAACCTTCTGCTTCTGAGCGGCGCTCGTGACGTCCTTCGGGCCGTTCGTACCGCCGAAGTTCAGGTTGCCGTTCTGGCCCTTCCAGCGGGTCTTGTTGCCCTTGCCGGTGACGTTCGTCGCACCGGTGTAGTCGCCCACCTTTTCGTTGACCTTCGACGGGTTCAGGGCGTCGAGGGCCTTGCCGGGGTTGACGACCTTGTTCTTGATCACGTCAGCCACCCAGCCGACACGGCGGACGTCGCCGTCGCGGAGGTGGTCGAAGGCACCGGTCGACAGCTGGCCGCGCTCGGCGACGTCCTGGTCGGCGGTGATGAGGAACGACCGGCCGAAGCCGTTGAGGGTGGTGTTGGCACCCGCGGCGATGGCCGTCTGCCGGGCCGAGGAGAGGGCAGGCAGCAAGAGGGCCACGAGCAGCCCGATGATCGCGATCACGTCCAGCAGTTCCACC
>JBJOKF010000130.1:0-24149 GCA_046046235.1 Planctomycetota bacterium
AGAAGGGGAGCACGCCGAGCGCGACGTCGGCGGGCGAGAGGTGCAGCATGGCGTCGATCGCCCGCACATTCGAGCCCACGTTCTCCTGCGTGAGCACCACGCCCTTGGGATCGCCCGTCGAGCCCGATGTGAAGATCACGGTGAGCACGTCGTCGGGCCGGATGCGGTCGAGCCCGAGCCAACGCTCGAGCAGCGACACCGGGGCGACCGCCCCCTGCACGAATGCGAGCGCCTTGTCCACGGGCGAGAGCTTCTTCCGCAGGTCGCCGGCGTCGAGCAGCTTCGGGCCGACGTCGAGCTTGACGCGGCTGAGGAAGGCCGGGTTCGAGATCACGTGTCGCAAACCCGCCCGCTCGATGCACAAGTCGAGGATTGCCTGGGACGACGTGTAGTTGAGGTTGACCGCGACGCGGCCGGAGAGGGCGAGCGCGGCGTTGACGATCGCCGCTCCCGCCGTCGGCGGCAGGAGCACGCCGACCATCTTCTCGTCCGCCGCGATCTCGCGGTCGAGCACCCGCTTGGCGGCGAGGATGCGGACGAGGAGGTCCCGGCCGCTGAGCCGAGTGCCGAGCGAATCGGCCATCTTCAGCCTGCTGCCCGCGGTGCGGCAGGCCCGCAACATCCGCCGCTGCAGCACGAGCGGCGCGTCCTGGGAGGCGGTCATGGGTGGTCCTGCCGGGGGCCGGGACGGGTTCGTTGCCCGTTCCACGGCAGGCATTAGAATCGGCCCCGCCCGGGCTGACCAGTTCGGCCGCCGCCCGCGCCGCCCCGCGGCCCTCCCCTTCGCGCCGCCCTGCGGCGACAGCCCTGCCGACACCATGCCCCGCTACCAGCCGTCCCGCATCGAACCGAAGTGGCAGGAGTGGTGGGACAGCCACGCGACGTTCGCCACGCCGCGGCTCCCGACGGGCCGCAAGACGTACGTCCTCGACATGTTCCCCTACCCCAGCGGTGACGGGCTGCACGTCGGCCACCCCGAGGGCTACACCGCCACCGACATCGTGGCCCGGTTCGAGCGGATGCGGGGCACGAGCGTCATGCACCCGATGGGGTTCGACGCCTTCGGCCTGCCCGCCGAGGAGCACGCGATCCGCACCGGCACGCCGCCGCGGGAGAGCACCGAGCGCAACATCGAGACCTTCCGCCGCCAGCTCAAGATGCTCGGCTTCAGCTACGACTGGAACCGCTGCCTGGCGACCACCGATCCCGAGTACGTCCGCTGGACGCAGTGGATCTTCCTGGTGCTCTTCGACACCTGGTTCGATCCCGTGGCCGAGAAGGGCCGGCCGATCGCCGAACTGCCCATCCCCGCCGACGTGGCCGCGCGGGGCGACCGGGCGATCGCCGCCTACCGCGACGCCCACCGGCTGGCCTACCAGTCGGAGGCGCCGGTGAACTGGTGCCCGGCGCTCGGCACCGTGCTCGCCAACGAGGAGGTGATCGGTGGCGTGAGCGAGCGCGGCGGCCATCCCGTGGTGCGAATCCCGTTGCGGCAGTGGATGCTGCGGATCACCGCCTACGCCGACCGGCTCGACCGCGAACTCGACGCGCTCGACTGGCCCGCGAGCATCAAGAAGCTGCAGCGCGACTGGATCGGCCGTAGCACTGGCGCCGAGGTCGACTTCTTCCTGCCCCCGCCCGGGGATCGGACGGGGAACGTGGAGACGGCGTTCGACGCCTGGAAGCGCGCACGTGCCGCGACCGGCTTCCCCGCGCAGCCGGGCGCCGACGCCCTGCGGATCTACACCACCCGGCCCGACACGCTCTACGGCGTGACCTACATGGTGATCGCGCCGGAGCATCCGCTCGTCGACGCGCTCACGACCGAGGCGCAGGGGCCGGCGATCCGTGACTACCGCGAGGCCGCCGCGCGGAAGAGCGACCTCGACCGCACCGATCTGGCCCGCGACAAGACCGGCGTCTTCACCGGCTCGTGCGTCGTGCATCCGCTCTCCGGCCGCCGGATCCCCGTCTGGGTGGCCGACTACGTGCTGGCCAGCTACGGCACCGGCGCGATCATGGCGGTACCCGCCCACGACGACCGCGACTGCGCCTTCGCCGACGCCTTCGGCCTGGAGAAGATCACGGTCGTGGCGGCTCCCGAGGGATCGGCCCCCGGCGACGGCCTCTTCACCGGCGACGGCGTCGCCGTGGCCTCGGGTCCCTACACCGGCCTCGACACCCGCACCTTCATCGCCAAGGTCGCGGCCGATCTCGAGGCCGCCGGCCTGGGGCGGGCCGCCGTCAACTACAAGCTGCGCGACTGGCTCTTCAGCCGGCAGCGGTTCTGGGGTGAGCCCTTCCCGATCCTGCACGAGCTCGACGCCGACGGCCGGCCGACCGGCGCGATCCGCGCCGTCGACGAACGGGAACTGCCCGTGAGCCTGCCCCACCTCAGCGACTTCAAGCCCGGCGACACGCCCGACCCGCCGCTGTCGCGGTCGCCGGCCGACTGGCTCTACGTGGACCGCGATGGCAAGCGGTACCGTCGCGAAACCAACACCATGCCGCAGTGGGCCGGCTCCTGCTGGTACTACCTGCGGTTCCTCGACCCCGCCAACGCCGACCGGTTCGTGGCCGCCGACATTGAGCGGGCCTGGATGCCGGTCGATCTCTACGTGGGCGGCGCCGAGCACGCCGTGCTCCATCTGCTCTACGCCCGCTTCTGGCACAAAGTGCTCCACGATCGGGGCCACGTCTCGCATCCCGAGCCGTTCGGCAGGCTCGTGAACCAGGGGATGATCCTTGGGGAGATGGAGTTCACCGGCTATCGCAGCGCCAAGGGTGGCTGGGTGGCGGCCGGGCAGCACTCCGCCGAGGATTCGCCGGTCCGTGTGCCCGCCGATCAGGTGGAGAAGCAGGGGGAACACTTCGTCCTCCGCGACGCGCCGAAGATCCGCGTCGAGAGCCGCGCCTACAAGATGTCGAAGAGCCGCGGCAATGTCGTGAACCCCGACCAGGTGGTTCGCGACCACGGGGCCGATAGCTTGAGGCTCTACGAGATGTTCATGGGGCCCCTCGAGGCCACGAAGCCCTGGAGCACGGCCGGCGTCGGCGGCGTCCGCGGCTTCCTCGACCGCTGCTGGCGGCTCGTGGTCGACGAGCGGGCCGACGCGATCGCGCTCGCCCCGCAGGTGAGCGACGAGCCGCCGTCCGACGACCAGCTCCGCGAGCTGCATCGCACGATCGACAAGGTCACCCGCGACATCCAGGCCCTCTCGTTCAACACGGCGATCGCGCGGATGATGGAGTTCGTCAACTTCTGCACGCCACTCGAGCGGCGGCCGCGGGCGCTGCTCGAGCCGTTCGTGACGATCCTCGCTCCGTTCGCGCCGCACCTGGCCGAGGAGCTGTGGGAGATCCTCGGGCGGGAGGCCCCCGTGTCGCTGGCCCGCTGGCCGGCCGTCGATGACCGGTGGCTGCATGACGACACCGTCGAGATCCCGGTCCAGGTGCAGGGCAAGCTGCGGGCCCGCGTCACGGTGCCCGCCGACGCCGACGCGGCCGCGATGCAGGCCGCCGCGGCCGCCGATCCGCGGATCGCGGAACTGCTCGCCGGCAAGACGATCGTCAAGGTCGTCGCCGTGCCGGGCCGGCTCGTGAACTTCGTCGTGAAGTAGTCGCGACTGTGGCCGCGGCAGGCACCCTCACGGCCTCAGGACGGGCCGCGATTGGCGGTCGGCGGCGGTTGCCGTAGCATGTGCGGCGCGGTGCGGCTCCGCTGCCGTCCGCGATCCCTGCAGGAGGGCGTCGACCATGAGCGTGAACCGCGTGCTGGCACTGGTGCTCGGCGGCGGCCGCGGCACCCGGCTCTATCCCCTGACCCGCGACCGCTCGAAGCCCGCGGTGCCGCTGGCCGGCAAATACCGCATCATCGACGTGCCGCTGTCCAACTGCATCAACAGCGGCGTGGAGCGGATCTACGTGCTCACGCAGTTCAACTCCGTGAGCCTTCATCGCCACATCCGCCGCACCTACACCTTCGACCCATTCAGCGGCGGGTTCGTCGAGATCCTCGCGGCCCAGCAGACGATCGACAGCGCCGGCTGGTATCAGGGGACGGCAGACGCCGTGCGGCAGAACCTCCGCTACCTGCAGCAGCCCGACATCCGGCACGTGCTCATCCTGTCGGGCGACCAGCTCTACCGGATGAACTACTCCGACATGCTGGCCACCCACGTCTCCAGCCGGGCCGACGTCACCATCGCCGGCATCCCGGTGCGGGATGAGGCCGCCTCGGCGCTCGGCATCATGCGGCTGGACGGCTCGGGCCGCGTCGAGGGCTTTCTCGAAAAGCCGCAGACGCGCGCCGAGTGCGACATGTTCCGCACCGACCCGGCCTGGATCGAGGCGCAGGGGATTCCCGCCCAGGGCCGCTCGCTCATGGCCAGCATGGGCATCTACCTCTTCGACCGCGACTGCCTGGTCGACCTGCTGACGAAGACCGACTACCAGGACTTCGGCCGCGAGGTCTTTCCGGCCGCCATCCGGGCGCGGAAGGTGCAGCTCCATCCGTTCGACGGCTACTGGGAGGACATCGGCACCATCCGTTCGTATTACCAGTGCAATCTCGACCTCGCCAGCCCCGCCCCGCCGTTCGACATGGCGCTGCCCGAGGCCCCGATCTACTCGCGGGGGCGGTTCCTGCCGCCGTCGCGGATCGACGGGGCCACCGTGCGGAACAGCCTGCTTTCGGACGGCTGCCTCGTGGAGGAGGGCACGGTGATCGAGAACAGCGTCATCGGCGTGCGGTGCCGCATCGGCCGCGAGGTGACGATCCGCAACTCCGTCATCCTCGGCAACGACTTCTTCGAGACGGCCGAGGACATCGCCGCGAACGCGGCCCGGGGCCTGCCGCGGATGGGGATCGGCGCCGGCACCGTCATCGAGTCCGCGATCGTCGACAAGAACGTGCGGATCGGCCGCGGCACCCGGATCGTCAACGATCACGGCGTGGTGGAGTCGCCCGACAGCGACCGCTTCACGGTGCGGGACGGCATCGCCGTCGTCCCAAAGGACGCGATCGTCCCTGACGGCTGGCGGCCCTGATCAGGGGCGGTCCCCCTGGACGGCGTCAGCGGCGCGGCCGCCAGCCCGGCGTCTCGCCGACCTGCGGCGCAGGCATCGCCCCATCGCACTCCCCGGACGTCTCGCCTCCGTCGACCGGCTGCTCGGGTGCGGCCGCGGCATCCGCCGGCACCTTCTCCGCGCCCGCCCCATCCGCCGGCACCGGCTCCAGTGCCGGCTCCGGAGAGGGCGCTGCCGGAGATGTCTCCGTAACGCCAAGCGGCCCGTCGTCTCCCGCCACCGCGTCTGCCGCCTGAAGCACGGACACCGTCTCCACGGTCACGTTCTCGCCGTCGTCGGACGCAGCGTCGGCGCCGGCCTCTGCAGCACGGACGACCTGCGGCCAGGGCCGCGGCGCGGCGCCCAGCGGGAGAATGCCGCCGCTGCGGGCCCGGAAGTCGTTTTGCGGCGGCGAGCCGTTGGGCACGGGCCCGGAGTAGTCGAACGGGTCGGGGCACATCGTGCAGCCGCCCGCCGTGCTCATCACGGCCAGGAGCACCGCACAGCGGACCCTGACGGGCAGTCTCTCGCTCGATCGCACGCGCACCATCCAGCCCCTTCCCCACGGCGACTCTTCCGAACCGGACGGGCCACGGCCACTTCCGACCGGGGGCACGAAACGCCCCTACAGCGGCTGCTCCCCTCCCCCACGACCCGAGGAAGGAAATCGGCCCGAGTGCAGCCGTGGCTTCAGAAAATCCGCTACGACCGGAAAAACCGGCCGCTGCAGGAAGACGCCTCGCCAATCGTGGACTCGAGGCCGGGAGCCGGCGGGGCCGCTACAGCTCCACACCCATCTTGCCCATCAGGAGCTTCATGTCGTCCCACACGTGCCGCTTCGCCGCCGGATTCCGCAGCAGGTAGGACGGGTGGTAGGTGCAGAGCACCTGCGCCGATCGCCACGTGAACCAGCGGCCGCGGAGCTTCCCGATCGTTTCCTCCGTCTCGAGGAGCGCCTGGGCGGCGGTGGTGCCGAGGCAGCAGATGAACTCGGGCGTGATGATCTCGAGCTGGCCTTCGAAATATCCCCGGCAGTTGGCCGTCTCCTCGGGCAGCGGCGCGCGATTCTCCGGTGGGCGGCACTTGAGCACGTTGAGGATGTAGACCTCGTCTCGGGAGAGCGTGCAGGCCTCGATGATCTTCGTGAGCAGTTGCCCGGCACGCCCCACGAAGGGCTCCCCCGACGCGTCCTCGTCGGCGCCCGGAGCCTCGCCGAGGAAGCACAGCCGGGCGGTCGCCGGACCGGTGCCGAAGACCGTGTGCGTCCGCGCCCGCGCGAGCGCCGTGCAGCGGTGGCAGCCGGCGACCTCCTCGCGCAGGACGCGCAGCTGCTCGTCCTTGCCGCCGACGCTCGGGGCCGGCTTCGCGACCGCGGATGCCCGCTTGCGGCCCCGCTTGGGAAGGTCGGTGACCCCGGCGGCCGCCAGGCTTTCGAGCTGCCCGGCGACCCGGCGGGGGGAAGCTCGGCCGCCCCTCGCTGCCTCTCCGCGACCCTCCATGGCTGCGTCCTTCGCTGCGAGCGAACTCTAGAGCGCGCGGCGATGCCGCTTGGGGGCCCGCCCCTTGCCGAGCAGTGCGGCAGCCGAGGGCTTCTTGGGACCGGGCGGCGGCTCGTCGGCCGCCGGCTCCTCGTAGCGTCCGGTGGACGCCAACGATGGCTCGCCTGGCCCCAGGCGGGGCAGCTCGGTCCGCGGCCGGCGATCGAACGCCTCGAAGCCGGGCATCTCGTCCCGTTTGAGGAGCCGGTCGATCCGCATCTCGATGCGCGTCAGCTGCGGCCCCTCCTCGGGGCTGACGAACGTGTAGGCGACGCCTTCGCGGCCCATCCGTCCCGTCCGGCCCACGCGATGCACGTAGTCGTCGCAGAACTCGGGAATGTCGTAGTTCACGATGTGCGACACGCCCGACACGTCGATGCCGCGGCCTACGACATCGGTGGCGACCAGGATCCGCACCGCCCCCTCGCGAAACTGCTTCATGGCCCGGTCGCGGGCCCCCTGTGCGAGGTCGCCGTGGATACACGCCACATCGTCGGCGGAGCCATGCCGGCCGCGCCGGCGCGAGAGCCGCTCGAAGATCTTGTCGGTGCCCCGCTTCGTGCGGCAGAAGACGATCACCTGCCGCGGATCCTCGCGCTCCAGGAGCTTCTCCAGCAGATCGAACTTCCGAGTCGGCTCGACGGTGAAGTAGAACTGCTCGATCGTCTCGACGGCGAGTTCGTTGACGGAGAAGTCGAGGATCTCGGGGTCGCGCATGTACCGCGTGGCAAGCTTCGCCACCGGTGGCGGGACGGTGGCGGAGAGGAGTAGCGTCTGCCTGCTCTCGGGGCACCGCCTGAGGATCTTCTCGATGTCCGGCCGAAAGCCGATGTCGAGCATCCTGTCGGCCTCGTCGAGCGTGACGATCTCGAGCGCCGACAGCGACAGCGTGCCGCGGCTCATGTGGTCGAGTACGCGGCCCGGGGTGCCGACGACGACCGCCGGATGCTTCGCCAGCTTGTCGATCTGACCCTTGAGCGGCTTGCCCCCGTAGACCGCCACGCAGTGGATCCGCGAGCCATGCGCGAGTTTCTCGAACTCGTCCTTCACCTGAACGGCAAGCTCGCGCGTCGGCACCATCACCAGCGCCCGCGGGCCGCCACCACGGCCGGGCTTGACCATCCGCTCCAGGATCGGCAGCACGAACGAGGCGGTCTTGCCGGTGCCGGTGCGGGCCTGCCCGAGCACGTCGACGCCGGTGAGCGCCCGCGGGATCAGTCCTGCTTGGACGGGTGTGGGGGTGGTGTATCCAGCCCGCTCCACGGCTTCCATCGTCGTCGGCGAGAGTCCCAGGGTGCGGAAGCTTCCCGCCGCCTCCCCCTCCCGCCGTCCGGCGTCGGCCGACTCCGCCGGCCGCCCGCCCCGATCGTTCACTGCCACTCTTGATCCTCTTGAAGACTTCCAGCGGGCCTCGAAGAAGCCCGGATTCGGGCCGCCGTGAAGCCGTTCGCCATTGGAAGCTACCACGCCGCCGCCCCTTCGGCAATCGACGGCCTCCGGGGGAGGAGCAGGGGCGGCCGCAGCTCGCCTCTCAACGGTCGAAGAGCTTGCGGATGGCCCACACGGTGGCCGCCCGACCGGCGCGGGCGATCGACCGCGTGAGGGGGATGCTCTTCGGGCAGACCGCGACGCAGTTCTGCGCGTTGCCGCACATCTGCACGCCCCCGGGCGCCGTGAGTGCCGCCATCCGCTCGTCGGCGATCATCTTGCCGGTGGGATGACCGTTGAAAAGGACCGCCTGACTGATCGCATGGGCGCCGACGAACGCGGCGTCGAAGGCCGCCTTCCGTCGCTTCTCGAACGCCTCGGCCGTCTCATCCTCCCGCCGGGCCACCTCGACCTTTGTGAACTGGGGACAGGCCTCGAGGCAGCAGCCGCAACTCATGCAGGTCGAGAGTGGATAGGCGTCTTCCTGATCCTCGGGCGAGATCCGGGGCCCGGGCCCATGGTCGTAGGAATCGTCCACCGGCACCCAGGCCTCCACCCGTTCGAGCGACCGGAACAGGCGACGGCGGTCCACCACGAGGTCTCGGACGACCGGAAACTTCGACATCGGCCGCAGCTCGATCTCGTCGCCGCCCTCGTCGAGAAGCTTGTCGACCAGGGCCGAACAGGCCATCCGCGTCCGGCCGTTGATAAGCATGGTGCAGGAACCACACACCTCCTCGAGGCAGTTGCAGTCCCAGGCCACGGGCGCCACCCGCCGCCCATCCTGCGACTGCGCCGCGGCGGCGACCCGCTGCAGGATGCTGATGACGTTCATGTTCTCGACGTAGGGGATCTCGAACCGCTCCCAGTAGCTCTCCTCGCCCGGCGCGTCCTGACGCAGGATCCTCACGCGCACCAGCCGCGGGCTGCTCTCCGCCTGCCCGCCGCCGTCGTGGCCCGCTCCCGTCTCGACTGCCTTGATCATCGGTTTCTCCTGGGACCGGCGACCCGCCTCGCGGCGCGCCCCGATCGGTGTCGATTCCAAACGCCGGCCGCGACCGCCGCGCCGCTCAGGCGGTGGCCGCCGCCGGCTGCCGCGCTCCGGCCTGACGCTCCTTCCAGACCTCCTCGATCATCTCGCCGCCCACGAGCCCGTACAGCCGCGGCCGCGGCGTGATGAGCGACGTGTCGACGTCCTCGTACGCGATCTCCGGCTCACCCCCGGCGCCATGCTTGGCGACGGTCGTCTTGAGCCACCGGCTCGTGTTCTCCTCGAAGCGGTCGCACCATTGCTCCGCCTCCCGCCGCTTCTCGGCGGGATCCGTCGCCGCCAGGCCGGGCATCGCGAAGTCGGGCTTGAAGTGGGCACCGCGGCATTCATCCCGCAGCATCGCCCCCTTGAGGATGAGCTTGGCCAGCGGGAACATGTCGCCGAGGGCCTTCGTGAACACGACGTTTTGATTGGTCCAGTTACCGGTGTCCGAAACCGCGCACCGCTCCCACCGCTCCGCGAGCGAGCAGACCTCGGCGTAGGCGGCGGCCAGTTGCTCGTTCCTCCGGACGACGGTGGCCACCCGCGTCATGAGGTTGCCCAACTGCAGGTGGAGGTCGTACGGATTCTCGTCGCCGGCGGTCCGCGCGAGGAGCTTTCGATGACGCTCCTCCTCGCGCCGCAGCGCGCCCTCGAACAGCCGCGACGACTCCTCAGCGGCGGTCCGCCTGCCGGAGGCCGCACCGGCCGCGACGCCGCTGGCGCAGAACAGCCCACTGAAGATGCACGAGAGGAGGGAGTTGGCCCCGAGGCGGTTCGCGCCGTGATACTGGTAATCGCACTCGCCGATCGCGTACAGGCCCGGGATATTGGTCTGGTGATTGCGGGGAGAGCCCTCCACCATCCCCCCCGAGCCGCTCTTCTCGTAATCGACCCAGAGACCGCCCATCGAATAGTGGACGGCAGGGAAGATCTTCATCGGGACAACCCGCGGGTCGACCCCCTGGAACTTCTCGTAGATCTCGAGGATGCCGCCGAGCTTCCGGTCGAGCGTCTCGCGAGGCACGTGGGTGAGGTCGAGGTAGACGCAGAGGCGGTCCTTCTCGACCGACAGCCCCTCGTTGGTGCAGATGTCGAAGATCTCCCGCGTGGCGATGTCGCGGGGGACCAGGTTGCCGTACTTGGGATACCGGTCCTCGAGGAAATAGAACCGCTCGCCCTCCGGAATGTCCCGCGGATCACGAGGGTCGTGCGGCGTCCTCGGCACCCAGACGCGGCCACCCTCGCCGCGGGCGCTCTCGCTCATCAGCCGCAGCTTGTCGGCCCCGGGGATCGCGGTGGGATGCACCTGGATGAACTCGCCGTTGCCGTACCAGGCACCGGCCCGGTACGCGCGGCTCACCGCGCTGCCGTTGCAGACCATCGACATCGTCGACCGACCGTAGAGCAGGCCGCAGCCCCCGGTGGCGAGGATCACGGCGTCGGCCGGGAAGGCACGAAACTGCATCGTGACGAGGTCCTGGCAGACGGCCCCGCGGCACCGGCCCGACTCGTCGAGCACCGGCTCGAGGAAGTCCCAGAACTCCCACTTCTTCACGCGGCCCTCGACCTCGCGCCGCCGCACCTGCTCGTCGAGCGAGTAGAGCAGCTGCTGGCCGGTCGTCGCACCGGCGAAGGCTGTCCGCTTGTAGAGCGTGCCGCCAAAACGGCGCTGATCGCGAAAACCCTCCGGCGTCCGATTGAACGGCACGCCGAGACGGTCCATGAGGTCGACGATCCGCGGCCCCCAATCGGCCATTTCCTTGACGGGAGGCTGATGCTGCAGGAAGTCGCCGCCGTAGACGGTGTCGTCGAAGTGCTTCCACTCGTCGTCACCCTGCTGCCGTGTCAGGGCATTGACACTGTTGATCCCGCCCTGGGCGCAGACGCTGTGGGAACGCTTCACCGGCACGAGACTGACCAGATCGACGTCAACACCGAGTTCGGCCAGTCGCATGGCGGCCGACAGGCCGGCCAGTCCACCGCCGATCACGAGGATTTTGGGCTGTGCCATGATTCTCCCGTCTTTAGTGGGCCGGGCGGGCGCCGTCGACCTGGTTTCCCTCGAGCATCCGCTTGACCTCTTCCATCCGGTTCTCGATCGCCCGCGCCTGATCGAGATCGACGTTCCGCATGCCGGCGATCGCCCCGAGACCCGCGCCGCCGAGGAGCACCCCCACCACGATACTGATCCAGTTGGCCCGCCGCATCGCGGCGGGGCTCGTCCAGAGCCCCCAGGTGATGCCCAGCGTCCAGAGGCCGTTCGCGAAGTGGAACACCGTCGACAGCACGCCCACGGCGTAGAGGATCGTGACCGCCAGCGGCCGCAGGGCTTCGGCGGCGGAACTCGTCGCGTGGTGCGGATCGAACCGCCCGCCTCCGAGCGGAGCGCCCAACCAGTGGAGCTGCAACACGTGCCAGAGGATGAAGGCGAAGGCGATCATCCCGGTCGCCCGCTGGAGCGTGTAGCGGACGTTGCCCATGTAGGAATAGGAGCCGACGTTCGGCAGCCCCGTGGCGATGATCATGAAGCCGACCGCCGCATGGAAGAGCATCGGCAGAAAGATGAACGCCCATTCGATCGGGACCAGCAGCGGCCCGAGGGAGTGGATCATGTCGACCCGCGATTGAAACGTCCCCGGCCCGGCGAGCACCGAGGAATTGGTCAGCAGGTGGACCGCCAGGAAGGCGCCGACGGGCACGAGGCCCGCCAACGAGAACAGCCTGTAGATGAGGAACTGGTGGCGGGCCAGGAATGACTGGGAGGGAACGCTCTCGCTCACGGACTGCCTCGCTGCATCTGCCGATCTGGGGGAAGCCACCGGCCCGTCCCGGCCGCCGGCTTCCGGGCGCCGCTGACACAGGGAGTATAGGAAGGGCCGCCGGAGCGGCAACGGCGCCGCCGCGTTGGCGGCCTATTCACCCCTTTTTATGTTTTTATACTGTGGACTGCGTCGAGCCGCTTCGCGGAGGGCCGTTGGTGCAGAATCCCGTTCCACTCCCGTTCAGCCAGGCCGGGCCCGGCGGGTGCGACCCGCGGACCGTGCTCGAGCGGCTGCCCGACGGCATCGCGCTCGTCCGTGCCGACGACACGATCGAGTGGGCGAACGGCAGGCTCGCTGCCTGGTGCGGCAAGGCCGAGTTGCATGGCCTGGACTTCTTCGCGGCGCTTGGCCAGCCGGAACGCCTCGGTCCCGACGCGACGCCGTTCGCCACCGCGGTCGCCGCCGGCCGGACCACTTCCGCGACCCTCCGCACGTCCGACAACCGCTACTTCCATCTCCAGGCGGCTCCAGCCGAGGTGGCGGCGTCGGCGCCGGTCGCCGTCGTGGCGGTGCGGGACGTCACCCACACGATCCTCGAGCAGCAGAAGCTGGCGGCCATCCACCAGGCAGGACAGAAGCTCGCCGATCTCGCGCCGACCGAACTGGCGGACATGACCGTCGAGGAGCGGATCGATCTGCTCAAGAGCAACATCCTTCACTACTCGAAGGACCTGCTCCAGTTCGACGTGGTCGAGATCCGTCTCCTCGATCGCCAGACCGGTCGGCTCGAGCCGCTGCTGGCCGTCGGCATGCAGCCGGAGGCGGAGGCCCGCGTGCTCTACGCACGGCCCGAGCACAACGGCGTCACCGGCTACGTCGCCGCCACGGGCCGCAGTTATTTCTGCAGCGACACCGCCAAGGATCCTCTCTACCTGGAGGGCTGCAAGGGGGCGAAAAGCTCGATCACGGTGCCGCTGATGCTCCATGACCAGGTCATCGGCACGTTCAACGTGGAAAGCCCGGAACCGGGAGGTTTTTCCGAGACTGACCTGAAGTTCCTCGAGATTTTTTCCCGGGACGTCGCCGCCGCCTTGAACACCCTCGAACTGCTCGTGGCCGAAAAGGCATCGACGGCGGCGGAGAGCATCGAGGCCATCCACGGCGCCGTGGCTCTGCCCGTGGACGACATCCTCAACGACGCCGTCAGCGTGATGGAGCGGTACATCGGCCACGACGCGGAGGTGGTGGAGCGGCTGCAGCGCATCCTCCGCAACGCCCGCGACATCAAGCAGGTGATCCAGAAGGTCGGCGAGCAGATGACGCCGAGCGCCGCCCACGCCCAGCGGCGGCAGGGAGGCCGGCATCCCGCGCTTATCGGCAAGCGGATCCTCGTGGTGGATGCCGACGAGCAGGTGCGGGCGGCGGCGCACGCACTGCTCGAGCGGTACGGCTGCACCGTCGAAACCGCCCGCGACGCCGCCGAGGCCGCCTGCATGGTGCGGGCCTGCGGGGCCGAGGCCTACGACGTGATCATCGCCGACATCCGGCTTCCCGACATGAGCGGCTATCAGCTGCTCGTGAGACTGCGCGAGTTGCGGGACAACGTGCCCCTCGTGCTCATGACCGGCTTCGGCTACGACCCCGGCCATTCGATCGTGAAAGCCCGCCAGGCGGGCGTCGACCTGGTGCTGTTCAAGCCGTTCCGCGTCGACCAGTTGCTCGACACCGTCGAGAAGATGCTCGCCCGGGCGGCCGCGGGGGCGGCGTCGTAGCGACTGTCGCGGGCGCCGACGACTTCGCCGACTCGACCGCCCCCCCGGTGCCCCCTCCCGAGAGCGGGCGACGATCGCAGTTGTCGACGTTGAAACCGCCGGATCGCGCCGACGTGGCAGGCTGGCGAACCTCGGGCACCCTCTCGCGGGCACATGCCCTTGACCCGCCTTCCCGCGGGCCGTTACTTCTCCCGCCGCAAACCGGCCCTGCGCGGAGGAATGAGCACTCATGGTACGAGCGACATGGCGGACGATGGCACGACCGACGGACCCGCGCATGCGGGCACCCCGTGAAGCCGCGGTGCGTCTCTGCTGCATCGTGGCAGTGGCCGCGATGATCGGCTTTTCGGCCGATGTCGAGGCCCGAGCCGTCGAGCCTGCCGGTGACACTGCCGCTCCGCAGGTGGCAGACGGCCCGGGTGCCGAGGCAGCCGCCGCCCGCCGGACGATGGAGCAGGCGATCAAGGCCGCGGCGACACAGGGTCGCCCGGGCGAGGCCGCCCCCGTCCCGGCCCCGGCCGCTGCCGCCGTTGGCACCCAGGACGACCTGCTCGTGGCGCGTGTGTCGGCCGAGGTGGCCGCCAAGCAGCTCGAAGCGCGGCGGACGGCCCAGAAGTCTCCCGCGGACGCCCTCGCTCTCCTCGACGAGGCGGCGGCCAAGATCGCCGACCCGGCGGTGCCGGAAAAGGTCCGGACGCAGCTCCAGCAGCGGATCGAGCGGTCGCGCCGCGAGATCGAGGAGTCGACCGGCAAGCGCCGCGCCGAGCTCGAGATGGAGCGGAAGAGCGCCCAGGTGGTGGCCCGCGTGGACCGCGAGCGGGCCCAGAAGGTGGAGGTCGATCAGCGGCTCGCGCTGCTCGTCGACGAGTACAACGCCCTCATCGACGCCCAGCGATTTCCGGAGGCCGAGGCGGTCGCCAAGAAGGCGGGACAACTCGCCCCCGACAACCCGATCGTGCGACAGCTTCTGTCGCAAAGCCGCGTCATCCGCCGACTCGACACGCAGAAGTCGATCGAGAATCAGAAGCGGCAGGGCTTCATGGACGTGGCCGAGGACGCGGAGCGATCTTCCACGCCCTTCGTCGGGCCGATCGAGTTCCCCGCCACCCGCGACTGGTCGGATCTCACGAAAAACCGCACGCGGCTCCAGGCGGAGGGCCGGTCCCGCGCATCGCCGGCCGAGTTGCAAATCCAGAAGCGGATGAGCGTCAAGGTGAAGGCTTCCCATCGGGACCAGCCGCTGTCGGCGGTGCTCGACGCCCTGGCCAAGCAGGCCGACGTGCCGATCCACCTCGACATGGTGGGCCTGGAGCAGGAGGCGGTCCGCAGCGACACGCCGGTGACGATCTCGCTCGACCAGCCCATCTCGCTCAAGAGCGCCCTGAAGCTCCTCCTGCAGCCGCTGCACCTCGACTACGTGATCAAGGACGAGGTGCTCAAGGTGACGAGCCCCCGACTCGTGAAAGGGGAGGTCTACAGCGTCTCGTATCCGGTGGCCGACCTGGTGATCCCCATCCCCAACTTCTCCTCCGACGGGCTCGGCATCACCGGGGCCCTGCGTGACGGCTACTCGCGGCTGAGCCCCCGCAACGGCGTCTCCGTGCAGTACGGTCCTCCCCCGGTCGGCGTGAACGGCCTCAGCCGGGCCGGCGGCGACCCGCTGCTCGACGCGGGCTCGCTCGCCCAGTTTCAGCCCGGCGGCAACGGACCGACGAGCGGATCCAATCCCAATATCCCCTTCGGACCGGCGGCCGGCGGCGGTAGCCAGGCCGACTTCCAGTCGCTCATCGATTTGATCCAGAACACCGTCGCACCGCAGACCTGGAATACCGTCGGCGGCCAGGGCGCCATCCAGCCGTTCGCCACGAATCTCAGCATCGTGGTCAGCCAGACGCAGGAGGTGCACGAGGAGATCGCCGACCTCCTGGAGCAGTTGCGTCGGCTGCAGGACCTCCAGGTGACGATCGAGGTGCGATTCATCCGCTTGAACGACACCTTCTTCGAGCGGATCGGCGTGGACTTCGACTTCAACATCCAGACCGGCGTCAATCAGCCGTTGAACCTCACGGCCGTCCCGACGCAGACCAACGGGTCACTGGCCCCTTCGTCGCTGGGGCTCCAGGCCAACCCCGGCGGTGCCAGCCAGACGATCGGCCTCGACAACAGCGGCAATCCGGGCGTGGCGCTGGCCAGCGGCGGCGGGCTCGGCGGCACGACCGCCGGCGGCGGACTCGGTGGCGGCGGCGGACTCGGTGGCGGTGCGGGCGGCCTTGGTGGCGCTGCCGGCGGGCTCGGCGGCACCGCCGCGGGCGGACTCCTCGGGCAGACACAACAGCCTCGGAGCAACTTCTCGATCCCCTTCCGCCAAAACAGCTTCGGCAGCGCCACCGTCCCCGCGCTGCCCGGCCTGCCCGATCCCGGCACGTCGGCGGCCAACTTCGGCTTCGCGATCCTCAGCGACATCGAGGCCTTCTTCCTCATCCAGGCCGCCCAAGGGAACACCCGCTCGAACGTCATGCAGGCGCCGAAGGTCACGCTCTTCAACGGCCAAAATGCCTTCATCTCCGACACCACGCAGCGGCCGTTCGTGACGAGCGTGGTGCCGGTCGTCGGCGACTTCGCGGCGGCCCAACAGCCGGTGATCACCGTGCTCTCGGAGGGCACCGCCGTCAACGTGCAGGCGGTCGTCTCGAGCGACCGCCGGTTCGTCCGGCTGACGCTCGTCCCCTTCTTCTCCCAGATCGGCAAGGTCGAGCAGTTCCAGTTCGAGGGCACCCGTTCGACCAAGTCGAAGAGCAGCGACGAGAAGACCGGCCTGAGCGGCGACGCCAACGCCGGCGTGGCGGCGCAGGCCGGGCTGGAGACTCAGGCCAAGGCCGATCGCGAGGAGGAGGTCTTCTCCCGCGGCACGACGATCCAGTTGCCGGAGTTCATCTTCACCACGGTGACGACGACCGTCAGCGTGCCCGACGGCGGCACGGTGCTCCTCGGCGGCATCAAGCGGCTTCGCGAGGGCCGCAACGAGTTCGGCGTGCCGATCCTGTCGAAGATCCCCTACGTCAACCGTCTCTTCAAGAACGTCGGCCTCGGGCGGACCACCGACAGCCTGATGCTGATGGTGACGCCGCGGATCATCATCCAGGAGGAGGAGGAGGAGAAACTCCTCGGGGCGAGCCGCCCGTAGCCGTTGTTCCGCTCCCCAAGCCCACACGGTGGACTCATGCACCGCGGCCTCGTGTTTCTCGGCGGCCTGATCTGCGGCTTGGCGGTGGCCGCCGGCTCGTTCGGCGCCCACGGGCTCAAAGCCGTGCTCGAGGCGACGGGCCGCGCCGACAACTGGGAGACGGCCGTCCGCTACGGCCTGGCCCACGGCCTCGCGATCCTCTTCACGACGTTGGCCGCGGCCCTGCCCGAGGCGGCGGCGGCCAGGCGGCTGCTGGTGGCCGCCGGCGCGAGCTTCGCGGCGGGTGTCGCCATCTTCAGCGGCTGCCTGGGGGTCCTCGCGGTCACCGGCGTACGGGTCTTGGGCGCGATCGTACCGATCGGTGGCGTGCTCTTCCTCGTCGGCTGGGCGCTCGTCTGCGCCGCGGCGCTGAGGCTTGGGCCGTGCTCGACGCGTTCCGGAGTTCGCTAAGCCACCCCGATCTGCCGGCAACACCGATTCGACACGTTGAAAAACGTGTCGCCACGACGGCCCGGAGCCGGAGATATCGGTACAGGGAGCGGTGCCGGTCGGGGGCACGCGCAGCCGCCGGTGAACTTTGACTGCCAGAGCGAACGTACCACGCCCATGGAGTGAGGACCGTCAAAGTCCGCCGGCGGCGAGCATGAGCCCCGCCGGTGCCGCGGCGCACTACCAACAGGCCGCGCGGATTCGAGACGTTGAAAAACGTGTCGCCACGACGGCCCGGAGCCAGAGGCAGGAGCGTCGGTCAGTTGCCGCCGAAGGGATCGTCCTCTTCCGCCTTGGTCGGCTTCTTCATCGGCTTCTCGCCGAAGGGGTCGTCGCTTTTCTCAGGCATCGGCTCGTCCGCCGGTTCGTCCGCGAACGGGTCGCCCGATTTCGCCCGCAGCTTTTTCGGCTCTGGGTTCTCGGCGGGTGGCGCCAGTTCCTCCGCATCACCGCCGGCTCCGCCGGGGCGATCCGCGGGCGGTGGCACCAGCTCCGGCCGAATGTCCTCGGGGCGACGCCGACGACGGACGTCCCCCGCGGCATCCTCGATGCCCGAATAGCGCCGCGTGACGGCGTCACGATCACGAGCGAGGGCCGCCAGCCTGGCCCGCGAGCGATACCGCTCCAGCGCGAGCCGATCCTGCCCCTGCACGCGTTCCAAGGCGAGCGAGACCCGCCGCATGCTGCCGCCAGCCGCCTCGCGGTCGGCGCCGGCGGCGAAATCGGCCTCGGCCTCGCTCGTGCGGCCCATTCGCATGGCGGCCAGACCGCGGAAGTAATAGCCGCGAGGATCGTCCGAGCCGGCCTCGATGGCGTTCGACAGGTCCTGGTAGGCGCGGTCGTATTCGCCCGCATGGAAGGCATGGATGCCGGCACCCACAGCCTGCCGCACGGCGAGCTGCTCCTCCGCGGCCAAGCCGGGCGAAAACTCCGCGGCTCGCACCTCGGCACCGCCCCCCAGGGCGCCGAGAGCCGAGACCACGGCCCACGTGAATGCCACGCGGGCGAGAGCCGCCTGCGCGGCTGCGGGGCACCCGCACGGCGCGGCTGCCACGTTCGGTCGCCCGTTCCTGCTCGGCCTGTCCATCAGCGCTGCTCCACGTGTCCCAGCCCACCCATCCGTCGTCGGTATCGGCCGGCGGACCCGGCGTCGCGGCGTCGAGCGCGGCGGGCCGGCACAACCGTCACGATCGGCCGTTCAGCCGGGCCGCAAGGTCTCCGCATCCCCGGCGATCGCGCGCCGCGTCGCGTGGCTGCGAAAGGTGTCGAGGTCGACAAACACGCCCGCCCGGACCAGTTGCACGGCGAGCGCCTGCTCCGGCCAGCCGAAGCAGGCCAGCAGGGAGTCGAACGCGGACGACGGACAGCTGCCCTTGAGGTCGACGAGCAGGACACGGCCCGTCCGTTCGAAGGCGTTGCCGTCGACCTGCCAGCGCCGTCCTTCGCGGGGGCTCGCCCAGACGAATGCGCCATCGGGCTCGACGAACATCCGCGGCAGGGCGTCGAGACGGCCGAGCAAGGCATCGAACCCGACCACCATCGGCTCCGCTACCGACTCGCGCGGAAGGGCGAGCGCCGGCCACTCGCCGTGAGCGTCGCTGAACGCCCCGGTCGCGGCCGGAGCCGCCGCCGGACCGGGCAATCCGTGGAGCGTGATCTCGAACGCATACAGCGGGATCGTGGGGTCGTCGTGAGTGGTCTCGGGCGCACGCGTCATGGCCTCTCCACGCTCGAACGCACCCAGGCGGCGTAGTCGGGCGCGGCGGATACCGCGGCGAGGATCAACTCGGGGGTTTCGTAGGGATGCGCCCGCCGTACGGCTTCGAGGCATGCCTCGGCACGATCGACGGCCGTCTTGCAGATGCACCGAAACTCCTCGGCCCGCTCCACCGCCGACCGCCAGCGGTAGACGCTGCGGATCGGCCCTTCGACCTGCACGCAGGCCGCGAATCGCCCCTCGACGAGCCGGACAGCACAGGCTTCCGCCTCGTCGCGCGATCCGAACGTCGTGCGGATCTCCACGATGTCCTCCGCGGTCTTCATCGACATCGCAAGCACGCAACGAAAGTTCAGGCGGCATCCACGAACGGCCGCCCGGCATCGGGTCCTTCCGACAGCCAGACTCCCCGCAGGCTCCGGCCCGCGGGAGCGTCGCCGAAGGCGGCATGCTGTGCCGCGCCGGAAACGCCCACCCATTCTAGCCGCCCGCCGCGTCGCGCACCGTCCTCCGCTGCGATCACCGCCAACGGCGGTGACTGTCCCTCCGCGCCCGCCGCCAGGCATGCGACTCCCTGCGGACAGTCCCGGCCCGGGGCGAAGGCGTGCCCGAGGATGACCGCCGGCGAGCCGACCGGCCGCTCGCGGAGCCGGGATGCACTGGCCACATGCCGGCACGGCGCCCGCCCCAGCCTTTCGGCCTCCACACCGATCTCGAGGGCGGCGGCAATCTCTCCGACGACGTCGATACCGCCCATCCCCGCGGGCGCGAGCCGACGGGCCTCCTTGTGCCACCGCCCGACAGACTCGTTCCAGAACTCCGCCAGCCGGCGCCGCGAAGCGACGGGCATGCAGCCGCCTCCCTCATCATCCGCGAGCCAGGCGACGAGCCGCTGCGGCGCGTCGATCACGGCTCCGGTGCCCAGCATGCGCACGAGCGTCGCCGCCCGCGACCGCACCGCCGGGAGGCCGTCGAGCGCCGCGCCGAACGTGGCGATCAGATCGACCGCCAGGCTCTCGCCGAGCGACGGTTCGCAGTCGCACGCTTCGTGCAGGGGATCGAGCGCATCGCCGTGGAGCACCGTCACCCCGTCGTCGGACCAGGAGATCCCGACCGCGGCGCCCGGCAGCAGTCGCGTCGCGGCGGCCGGCAGCCGGTCGAGCCAGCGATCGCGATCGCCCCGCAGCGCCGTCACGCGCACCGGCACCCGGACCTGCGCCGCAGGCACGGGCCGGCCGCGCCGGTCGGCGGCCGGCACCGCGATCCCCCGCCGCGCCCAGCCAGCGAGCGTGGCCCGCAGCCGGCAGCCGCGGCGGGCGGACGCCTCGACCACCCGTTCTCGGGCCGCCGCCGCCCGCGGCCCGGCCTGCCAGGGCTTCACCGCGCCGGTCCATTCCCGGCTGGAGAGCCAGTCGAAGGTGTCGCCTGCGAGCAAGAGATCGACCGCCTCGATCGGCCGGTAGCGGCCATCGCGCCGCATGCCGCACCGCCAAGCCGCCCGCCGCACCTCGGCCCTCAGCCGATCCACGGGCGCGCCCGCGGCCCCGCCGGCGAGCGTGCCGTCCGTCAGCCCCCAGTTCGACGTCACCACGAGCATCGCTTCCCCCCGCGGGCCCGCGCTCCGCCGGAGAGTCATCGGCGCGCCGGGAGCCTGGCGGCCATCACACCGCCTGCCGCTGCGACCGTACCGATTCCGTCGACCCTGCCGGCCTCCGCCGGCTGGTGCTGGGTTGCTGCACGCGAACGCGCGGCCTCCTGCCGCCGTTCGCTTGGCCGGCCTCCGCCGGCTGGTGCTGACTCGGCCCTCCGGGCCTGGCGCTCTGGCGCTGGCGCTGGCTCTGGCGCTGGCGCTGGCGCTGGCGCTGGGCCGTCGTGGCGACACGTCGTCAACTTGTCGTGCAGCACCCAGTACTCGACACGCAACACACCTCCGGCACGGGACGATCCCGCCATCGGGGTGCCGCACGCGCCATCAGGGCGCCAAGAACGTCGTCTGGCACGCCGACTCGAGCGTGCCGTCGAGTTCGGCACCCGTCAGGATCGCCGTCGCCTTGCCCGCACCGGTCCCGGAAAGCCGATAGGCCAGTTCGAACGTCGCCTGACCTCCGGGCGGAATGCTCGGGATGGCGTCGAACGCGACGTTAACGCCGTCGATCCGCACCCGCGACGGGCTCGGCTCGCCCACGAGCGTCGCCCGCTCGGGCAGGATCACGGTCAGATCGAGCTTCCCGGTGGCCGCCGCGCCTGCGTTGACGACCGTGCAGATGAGCGTCGTCGGCTGCCCCACGGCCACCGGATCGTCGCAGTCCGCGAGGGTGACCCGCACCCCGGATTCCCGGGCCGTCCGCGGCCGCGGGGCGTTCGAGTGGATCAACACGCAGGATTCGTCGGCCACCATCATGCCCCCGACCGTGCCCCCGAGCACCGCCCGCACGCACGAGCGGCCGGTCGCCGGCTCGCGATAGCCGGCCGTCGGCTGTGAACGCAGGTTGATCTGCCGTCGGAGTTGCCCACCCGGCTCGATCGACGGCAGGTCCCACACCACCTTCGAGGAGGCGAGTTTGTAGCCCTCCGACGCCTCGAGAGGCGTGAAGGCGTCTTCCCAGCTGAACTCGAGCGTTGTCGGTCCCGAAGCCACCGGTCCGGTGTTGCGCACCGTCGCCACGAACTCCGACACAGTGCCGGTCGTCGTCTCCGCCGGCCCCACGAGGTCGAGTTCGAGCGACGGCGCGACCGGCGGCGCCGTCGAGGCGGGAATGCTGCTCGTCGCCGCCAAAGCCGAGCCCGCGGGTGGCGCGATGGCGGCCGGAACGGCGGGTGGCGCCGGCGGAGGAGCCACGGGCGGCGGCACGGCCGGCGACGGCACGGCCGGCAAGGAAGTCGACGGCGGCGGCACGGCGACGGCCGTCGGCACGGGCGGCACGAGAGACGTCGAAGGCGAGGTGAGCGGTGTCGGCGGCGCGGAAGGGAGCGCCGGAGTCGGCGGTGCCACCGGTGCGGCGGGCGCCGTTGGATAGGTCGTGCCCGGGTAGGTCGTCGGCGGATAGGTCGCCGCCGGTGGTTCCACGGGCGCGGCCGAAGCCGGAGCCGGAGCCGACGTCGTGGCCGGCAGCGCCACGCCGCTCACCTGCACGCACGACGTCGCGCCGCCCACGAAGGTGTGCGACTGGTCGAGGATCTCGACGCGGTGGCATTGCCGCCCCGGCTCGTCCAGCAGGAAGTCGAGCGTCAGCCGACGCGATGTTCCCGCCGCCAGGTCGACGGTCCCTTTCTGCTCGATCGGACTCGCCGAGGCTTCGTGATGAAACCCCTTGTCGAAGTAGTCGACGACCCGCAGCTTCTCCAGCGGCTTGCCGGATCGGTTGACAAGTTCCACCTCGAACGACACCCGGTCGCCGACCTTGGCCGCCAGGGGGCCGGTGATCAGGACCGCCACCGGATCTTCCGCCCGGGCACCAGCCGCCACGACGACGGCCAGCAGAGCGGCCAGCACCGGGGCCGCCGCACGGCCGGGGAGAGGACGGCGGACGACGACGGCGGACGGCATGGTCGTGGGTTCCGGCGACGGGGCTAGGGTCATGGCCGCAAAGGCTACCACGGGACCGGCCGGAATGGGAAACAGCCGGTCGATGGGCCCTCACGGCGGGCCTCGGGAGGCGGACGTCAGTCGGCCGCGCGATGCCGGACGATGTCCCCCTGGACCATGTAGATCACGTCCTCGGCCACGTTCGTGGCCATGTCCGCGATCCGCTCGATGTGCTTGGACACCGAGTTGATCCGTAGCAGGCTCTCGACATTCTCGGGATGGTCCTTGATGCCCTGGATGACGCGGCGGCGGATCTTCTGCCGGGCCTCGTCAACCGCGTCGTCCTCCTCGCGGACCTGTCGGGCCAGGAGCGGGTCGCCCTTCACGACCGCGTCGAGGCACTCCCGCACCATGTCCTGGGCCTGCATCGCCATCGTGCGGATCTCCGGCGGCAGCTCACACGGCTCGCCCGCCGTGAGCTGCGCGACCCGCTTGGCGATGTTGCGGGCCAGGTCGCCCATCCGCTCGAGGTCGTTGTTGATCTTCAGCACCGACACCACGAACCGCAGGTCGGCGGCCACCGGCTGGTAGAGGGCGAGGATCTTCAGGCACTCCTCCTCGACCTCCACCTCCATGCGGTCGATCTCCTCGTCGTTGGCGATGACGCGCTGGGCGAGGTTCGTATCGCGGTTGATGAGCGCGGTGATCGACTTGGAGATCGCCTCCTCGACCAGCGTGCCGACGCGGAGGATCCGCTCCTTGAGATGCTCGATCTGTCGCTCGATGTGGTGGGTCATGCGGATTTCAGCCAAACCGGCCGGTCACGTAGGCCTCGGTCTCGCGGAGGATGGGCTTCGTGAAGATGGCCGTCGTCGGGCCGTACTCGATGAGGCGGCCGAGGTACATGAAGGCGGTGTAGTCGCTCGTGCGGCTGGCCTGCTGCATGTTGTGCGTCACGATCAGCACCGAGTACCGACCGCGCAGCTCCTGGATCAGGTCTTCGACCTTGCCGGTGGCGATCGGATCGAGCGCCGAGCAGGGCTCGTCGAGCAGCAGCACCTCGGGCTCGGCGGCGATCGCCCGGGCGATGCAAAGCCGCTGCTGCTGGCCGCCCGACAATCCCAGGGCGCTGTCGTTCAGCCGGTCCTTCACCTCGTCCCACAGCGCCGCGCCCCGCAGGCTCAACTCGCACACCTCGTCGAGCACGCCCCGATCGGTCTCACCGTCGATCCGCAGCGAGTAGACGACGTTTTCGTAGATGCTCATCGGAAACGGATTGGGCTTCTGAAACACCATCCCCATCCGCTTTCGCAGCTCGATCACGTCCATCCGCGGGTCGTAGATCGAATCGCCGTTGAGCCGCATGTCGCCGGTGATCCGCACGCTCTGCACCAGGTCGTTGAGCCGGTTGACGCTCCGCAGCAACGTCGACTTCCCGCACCCGCTCGGACCGATCAGTGCCGTCACCTTATTGTGCGGGATCGGCATCGTGATGCCGTGGAGCGCCTGCTTGCCGCCGTACCAGAGGTTGAAGCGGTCGATCTCGAGGACCGGCGGCTCGTCCCGCAGTTCCGGATGCAGTTCGGACGCCACGTCGCGGCCAGCGGCCACGGCGACGAGGCGATCGGTCGGC
>JBJOKF010000176.1:0-9198 GCA_046046235.1 Planctomycetota bacterium
GCAAGAGCATCACGGCCATCAAGACGCTCTCGCTGTCGGAAGAGTATCTGGCCGACCACTTCCCCTGTTTCCCGGTCATGCCAGGGGTGCTGATGCTCGAGGCGATGACGCAGGCGGCCGCCTGGACCATCCGGCTCGGTGAGGACTTCGCCCACAGCATCGTGGTGCTGCGGGAGGCACGGAACGTCAAATATGGCGACTTCGTCGAGCCGGGGCGGGTGCTGACTGTGACCGCCGAGATCCAGTCCCAGGACGGCTCGCTCGTGAAGGTCAAGGCGAGCGGGGCGGTCGGGGAGCGGACGAGCCTGACCGCCCGGCTGGTCCTCGAGCGGTACAACATGGCCGACCGCATCCCTTACGGCGACGCCGTTGACGCGCGTGTGCGGTCCGAGCTGAGAAAGCTCTGGGGCCTGCTCCATCCCATGTCCCGCAGTGCTGGCGGCAGCCGGCACGTGGCCTATGGCGCCCCGGCGGCAGGCCTGCCGTCCGGGGGGGCTGCCGTGTCGACGCTGGTGGCTTCGTCGGCGGCCGCCCGGCGCTGAGCGGCCGGCACCGGCGGCCGTGGTCCAGCGCTTCAGCGCCGGCCCGTCCTGCGGCCTCCGTCGCGGGAAGCCTGCCCATGGGTCGCCGATTTTCGGCGTCTTTCCGGCGACGCCGGCTTAAAAAAGCGAATTCGGGTTCCCATCCCGGCGGGCCGACACTAAAACCTTCGATTGTCGAACAGGTATTTTCTCCCCGTTGCAAGGTGCCAAGTCGATGCCGTCGCGCGATGAAATCTTCGAAAAGGTCAAAGCTGCCCTCGTCGATGCCCTCGGTGTCGACGAGGAGGACGTCTCTCCCCAAGCGACTATGGTCGGCGATCTCGGTGCCGAGTCGATCGATTTCCTCGACATCGTGTTCCGCCTCGAGAAGGCCTTCGGCATCAAGATCTCGCGGGGCGAGCTGTTTCCCGAGGATGTGCTGTCGAGTTCCGAGTACGTCGTCGATGGCAAGGTGAACGCCAAGGGCATCGAGACGCTCAAGGCCCGGATGCCGTTCGCCGATCTCGCCAAGTTCGAGCAGAATCCCAGCGTGCAGAACTTCGCGAACACCCTCACCGTCGAGGACATGGTTCGCTACGTGCAGAGCAAGCTGGCAGCCTGACCCACAGTCGTCGCGTCCCCGGAGCCGCAGGCCTCGCCGCCGCCCACGTATGCGCTGGTTTTGGATCGACCGTTTCGAGGAGTTCGTTCGCGGGCGGAATGCCACCGCCGTCAAGAACGTGTCGCTCGCCGAAGAGCACATGCACGACCACTTTCCCGGCGCGGCGCTGATGCCGAACTCGCTGATCGTGGAAGGCATGGCGCAGACGGCGGGCCTCCTGGTCGCCGACGCGATCGACTACAACCGCCGGGTCGTGCTGGCGAAGGTGGCGCAGGCGGAGTTTCACTTCGACGCGGTGCCGGGCGACTCTCTCCGGTTCCACGCGGAGATCCTCGATCTCAAGCCGACCGGCTCGCTCACGAAGGTGACCAGCCGGGTGGGTGAGAAAGTGCAGGGGCAGGCCGAGCTCTTCTTCGCCCACCTCGAGCCGGGCGAGGGCGTGCCGAAGCTCTTCGAGCCCCACGAACTGCTGCGGTGGCTCGACCAGATGCACATCTACGAGGTCGGCCGCGACGAGGCGGGCAAGCCGCTCGTGCGGCCCGATTGGTGACCGGAGCGATTCTCGCGAGGCGAGCGGAGGGAGGCGATGGTGGCCGGCAGGCGCAGGGTGGTGATCACGGGGATGGGCTGCGTCACGCCCCTGGGCTTGGGCGTGGAGCCCCTCTGGCAAAACCTCATGGCCGGCAAGTCTGCGGTGGGCCTGACGACCGTCTTCGATGCCTCGCGGTTCCCGACGAAGATTTCCGCGGAGGTTCGTGGCTGGGACATCGCCGACGAAGGCCAGGATCCCACGCGTTGGAAGTTCTGCGGCCGCCATACCAAGTTCGCCGCCGGCGCCGCGCTGCAGGCCATGAAGGATGCCGGCCTGCCGCAGGGCCTCACCGCCGACCCGACGCGTCTGGGCGTCTATCTCGGCAGCGGCGAGGGGCAGCAGGACTTCGACTCCTTCACCCGCATGATGAACGCGGCGATCGCGGGAGATGTGCTCGACGTGGCCAAGTTCACGCGGGCGGGGCTCGAATCGCTCCATCCGCTCGCCGAGGTGGAGCAGGAGCCGAACATGCCCGCAGGGCACCTCGCGGGCCTCTTCGACGCGCAGGGTCCGAACTTGAACTGCCTCACCGCCTGCGCCGCCTCGAGCCAGGCGATCGGCGAGGCGGCCGAACTCGTCCGCCGCGGCGAGGCCGACGTGATGCTCTCCGGCGGCACCCACAGCATGATCCACCCCTTTGGCGTGACGGGCTTCAACCTGCTCACCGCGCTTTCGACCCGCAACGACGAGCCCACCCGGGCCAGCCGTCCGTTCGACAACGAGCGTGACGGCTTCGTGCTCGGCGAGGGGGCGGCGATGGTGGTGCTCGAGGAGCTCGAGCACGCCAAGCGGCGCGGCGCCCGCATCCACGGCGAGCTGCTCGGCTACGGCTCGACCGCCGACGCCTACCGCATCACCGACACCCACCCGGAGGGCCGCGGCGCCGCCTCCTGCATCCGCATGGCGCTCGCCGACGCCGGGCTGGGCCTGGGAGACATCGACTACGTCAACGCCCACGGCACGAGCACGAGCGTCAACGACCGCGTCGAGACACTCGCCATCAAGACGGTGTTCGGCGAGCAGGCCTACAAGATCCCGGTGTCGAGCACGAAGAGCATGATGGGCCACCTGATCGCGGCCGCCGGTGCCACCGAGCTGATCGTCTGCCTGCTGGCGATCCGCGACGGCGTGGTGCCGCCGACGATCAACTACGAGCACCCCGACCCCGACTGCGACCTCGACTACGTTGCCAACAAGGCCCGCGAGGCGAAGTGCGAGCGGGCCCTCTCCAACAGCTTCGGCTTCGGCGGCCAAAACATCTCGCTGATCGTCTCGCGCTATTCGTAGGCGTCGCGCGCGGTCGGCAGGGAGCAGTCCGCGCCGGCGAGGGACCGTCCACGCCGCGAAAGCCGGACGTTCGCTCAGGGCATCCTGCCCTTCACTCACTCGGATGCCGACCGCGGTTCGCCATCCTGGCTGCGCTTGTCGGCACACGCCGGCTCTCAGGGCATGGACGGCCCCTCGCCTCCCGTTGTTGGTCCGCAACCTCGATCGTGGACTACGGGAGGGGTTGCCCGTGCCCTCGAGCGGGCTGTGAAAGCAAGCGCAGCAAGGATTGCGCAGCGCAGCTTTTACCGCAGTGAGCGCAGGGCAGGATGCCCGTAGCGAACGTCCGGCGAGAGGGTGCGGGCAACCCCGGCCCACGCGCACCTCAGGCCAGCCGGCTTGCCCGGCTTGCCTGGATTCCGTGCGGCGAAGCGGCCGCAGGGTTTTCTCAACAGGTGCAGCCCGCACGACCGATACCGTAGGTACTCGGGGAAGATCCCGGCGGCGGTTCGTCGCCGGCCCGCGCCCCGCATCTCGGGAGTTTCCGCCCATGACACGCCCCGCCGCATTCGCCCTCGTGATCGCCGTGCTCGGCATGTCGAGCGGCTGCTCGATCATCGATCGCCTCTTTCTCGCCAACTTCGACGGCCCCTACGCCCACACCGCCGGCCATCACGGCGGCGCCTGCCAGGACGGGGCGTGCCAGGATGGCGCTTGCCAGGGAGGCGCGTGTCAGGACGGAGCGTGCGAGAGCGGCGCCTGCCAGACCGGCCACTGCCAGCCTGGCGGTTGCCAGGACGGCGAATGCGCCGTCGGCGGCTGCCACAAGAAGCACGTCGGCCGCTACGGCGGGCTCGCCAAGCACCATCTCAGCGACGCGGAGAAGGCGGCGCTCGAGGCCTCCGACTATGGGGCGACCACCCCGGCCGGCCCGCCGACCGGCACGGTGGCCTATCCCTACTACACGACCCGCGGCCCGCGCGACTTCCTCGCGAAGTGCCCGCCGTCGATCGGCCCCTGAGCGATCGCGGGCGGGGCGTGCGCGGCGGTGCCGGCCGCGTCGGGCGGCCCGCGGGGTTTTGGCTCCGGCGGCGGGGCGGGTAGTCTGGCGACCGCCAGTCCCTCTCCTCCGCGAGCGCCCGCATGAATAGCCCCGCTCCCGTCCGGCCGTCGTCGGCCGGCGTCTCGGCCGCCGGCCGCCTGACCCTCACCGGCTGGCTCGTCTGCGGGATCGCGGCGCTTGGCTTCGCGTTCGACATTTACGAGCTGTTGATGCTGCCGCTGGTGATCAAACCGGCGCTGGCGCAGCTCGGCGGCATGTCGCCGGAAGGCGTGCCGCTGCTCGTGCCGGGCTCGCCGGCTTACGCCCAATGGGCGCGGGCGCTGTTCTTCCTGCCGGCGCTCGCCGGCGGCGTCTTCGGGCTGGTGGGCGGCTACCTCACCGATCGCTTCGGCCGCCGGCAGGTGCTCACGTGGAGCATCCTGCTCTATGCGTTTTCCGCCATGGCCGCGGGGTTCGCCACGTCGCTGCCCTGGCTCCTCTTCTTTCGCTGCCTGGTCTTCATCGGCGTGTGCGTCGAGTTCGTCGCCGCCGTGGCCTGGCTGGCCGAGCTCTTTCCCGACCCAGAGCAGCGGGAGCGGGTGCTCGGCTGGACGCAGGCCTTCTCCTCGCTCGGTGGCCTCTTGGTGGGCACCGCCAACGTCTTCGCGGCCCGCTATGCCGACCTCTTGCCCGCGATCCAGGGGGATCACGCCGCTTGGCGGTATACGCTCATCTCCGGCGTGATCCCGGCGCTGCCCCTGATCCTGATCCGGCCCTTCCTGCCGGAGAGCCCGGTCTGGGCGCGGAAGCGGGCCGAGGGCACGCTCAGGCGACCGAGCGTCCGCGAGCTCTTCAGCCCCGCGCTCGTCCGCTCCACCATCGTCACCACGCTCGTCTTCGCCGCCAGCTATGGCATCGCCTTCGGCGCGATCCAGCAGCTGCCGCAGATCCTGGGGGCCCAGCTCCTGCCGGCAGACAAGGGGGGCTCGAAGGGGCACGCGGCGGTGATCGCGGTGGCGAGGCAGGCGCAGGAGCAGGCCGCGGCCGTGGCGGAGGCGGCGGGCAAGAAGCTCCCGCCGGCCCGGCTCAAGTCGGTCGCCGGCAACGCCTCCGACGAGGCGGTGGCGGCCGTGACGATCTATCAGGAGGTGGGCGGGCTCGTGGGCCGCGTGCTGCTCGCCGTGGCGGCGTTACGGATCGCCAGCCGGCGCTGGCTCCTGCGGATCTTCCAGCTGCCGGCGCTCGTCGTGGTGCCGCTGCTCTTCTGGTGGATCTCCACGCAGCTCTCCGACCCCGCGTCGCTCCCCTGGATCAAGGCGGGCGTCTTTCTGGCGGGCCTGCTCACCGTGGCCCAGTTCAGCTTCTGGGGCAACTACATCCCGCTCGTCTTCCCGACGCACCTGCGCGGCACGGGCGAGAGCTTCGCCGCCAACATCGGCGGCCGCGTGCTCGGCACCGCTGCGGCCTGGCTGACGATCACGCTGGCCGCCGCGATCCCCCCGGATCCCGTCCGGATCGCCGTGGTGGGGGCGTGCGTGGCCGGCGGCTATGCGCTCGTGGGCGCGGTGCTCACCCACTGGCTGCCGGAGCCGGGGAGGGGCGTCGAGCACTGAGCGGTTTGTCGGTCTACCGGTGGGCCGGTGGGCCGGTGAGCCGGTGAGGGGCCGCCCATGCCCCGTCGCCGGACGCTCGTGTCGGCCCTCCAGGCCTCCACTCGCTCGGATGCTGACTTCGCTCCGCCATCCTGGCTGCGCTCGTCAGCATACGCCGGCTCTCGGGGCACGGACGGCCCCTCACCTCCCGTCTTCTCTCGTGGCGACACGTTCTTAACTTGTCGAATCCGGGGTGCTGCACGACAAGTTAAAAACTTGTCGCCACGGAGCCAGAGCCAGAGCCAGAGCCAGAGCTGAGCTATGCCCGGAGGGCCAGCCCAGCAATGCACGCCGGATGCGAGGCATTGCGTGCAGTGGCCCGGCATCAGCCGGCGGAGGCCAGCCAAGCGAACGGCGGCAGGATGCCGAGCGTTCGCGTGAAGCCAGCGGCATGGACGGCTCCTGACGTTCCTCGCGAATTCCGTGATACGCTCGGCGAACTGTAAGCTGCTCCGACTCGTACGGCTTTGATCTTGAAGCGGAGGATTTTCATGCGTCGAAGCGTCTTGATCCTGGCTGTGTGCGCGGCCCTGTCTCAGGCCCCCGCCGGTGCCGCGGCGCCGGATCGCATCCTCCACGGCGGGCCGGTGGTGACCGTGGATGCCGGCAAGCCGCTGGCCGAGGCGGTCGCGATCGCCGACGGCACAATCGTCGCCGTCGGCTCGAAGGCAGACGTGCTCGCCCTCGCGGGGCCGGCGACAGAGGTCACCGACCTCGCCGGCCGCACGGTCGTGCCGGGGTTCATCGACGGTCACAGCCACTTCGCCTACGTGATCGACGTGCAGGTGCAGGCGCTGTGCGCCTCGCCACCGGCCGGTCCCTGCACCTCCGTCGCCGACGTGATCGCGCAGCTTACGAAGCTCAAGGAACGGCGGGGCCTCGGTGCCGGGAAATTCGTGATCGGGTATGGCTGCGATCCCGATCTGCTCGCTGAAAAGCGGATGCCGACCAAGCAGGAACTCGACGCGGCCTTTGCCGACAACCCCGTCATGATCGTGCACGTGTCGGGCCACGGTGCCATGCTGAACTCGCGGGCCCTGGCGGCCTACTCCGTCACCGCCGCCACGCCCACGCCCGCGGGCGGCGTGATCGGACGGGAACCCGGCTCCCAGGAGCCGTCGGGGCTGCTCTTCGAGACCGCCTTCCTGCCGATCTTCGCGAAGATTCCCGGGCCCGACCCCGCGGAGCAGCTCGATCTGCTCGTCCGCGGACAGGAGCTCTATGCCCAAGAGGGCATCACGACGGCCCAGGAGGGGGCGACGATGAAGCAGCAGTACGATCTCCTCCGCGCGGCCGCGGATCGGGGCTTGCTGAAGATCGACGTCGTTTCGCTGCCGTTCATCACCGAAGTCGACGCCATCTTCGCGGGCCAGCCGCCGCGGAACGAGCCTGACTATCGCAACCGTCTGCGAATCGGCGGCGTGAAGATCGTGATGGACGGCTCACCGCAGGGAAAGACCGCCTGCTTCACGACTCCGTACCTCACCGGCGGCCCGGCGGGCCAGACCGACTGGCGGGGCGAGCTGAGCTTCCCGCAGGCGGAGCTCAACGCGATGGTGAAGAAGGTCTACGACGGCGGCGCCCAGCTCTTCGCGCACGTCAACGGCGACGCCGCGATCGACGCCCTGCTCGAGGCCCATCGCTTCGCTTCGTCCGACGATCCGACACGGGACCGGGGCACGGTCGCCGTACACGCCCAGTTCGTCCGCCCCGATCAGTTGCAGAAGTTCGCCGCCTGGCACATCCACCCGTCGTTCTTCACCATCCACTGCTTCTACTTCGGCGACACCCACGTCGCCAATCGCGGCGCCGCCCAGGCGGGCTTCATCAGCCCGCTCAAGTCGGCCCGTGCGGCGGGGCTGCGGTTCTCCAACCACACCGACTTCAACGTGGCTCCGCTCGACCAGATCTTCACGATCCACACGGCCGTCAACCGGCTCTCGCGATCCGGCAAGGAGATCGGCCCGGAGGAACGGGTGACGCCGCTCGAGGCCCTCCAGGCGGTCACGATCGACGCCGCCCGGCAGTATCACGAGGAAGAACGCAAGGGCTCGATCGAGGTCGGCAAGCTCGCCGACTTCGCGATCCTCTCGGGTAATCCGCTGACCGTCCCGTCGGCGACGATCCAGGGCATCCGCGTCGAGGAGACGATCAAGGAGGGCCGCACGATCTGGAAGCGGGCGGCGAGCGACCCGCGGAAGGAGGAGTTGCCGTGATCAGCCGGCCGGCATCCGCGGGGCGCGGGGCGCGTCGTCGGGGAGCGTGGGCACGGTCCAGATCACGTACAGCCCGACTGCGACCGCGGCGAGCGCCACATAGCGGAGCCACCAGGGCAGGCTGTTGAGCAGGAGGCTCGTGCCGACCACGGCCAGCACCATGAGCACCGCCCGCTGCTTCATGCTCCGGCGGATGCCGTGGTAGTGGCCCCAGTCGTCGAGCGTGGGGCCGAACCACTTCGACCGATGCAGCCAGGCGTGGATCCGCGGTGAGCCGCGGTAGAAGCACCAACTCGCCAGAAGCAGGAACGGCGTCGTGGGCACGAGCGGCAGAACCGCGCCCACGACGGCCAGCCCCATGCAGAGCCAGCCGCCCGCGACGAACAAGAACCCGCGGAGCGGGTCGGTGGTGGGGCGGAGGTCCATGCGGCGTGCTTTCGGCGGCGAGGCCATCGCGGCGCGGTTTTCGGCCGTGAGCCGATCGCCATCCCGGGGATTCTACCACGTCCGTTTTTTCCGTATGATCACTGCCGTCGCGAGCCCCTCGGGCGCCGGCTCTGCCCCGTCCTTCCCACCTCGGAGACCTGCCATGCCGCTCGTTCCCATGCGCATCCTGCTCGATCACGCCGCCGAGAACGGCTACGGCATCGCCGCCTTCAATGTCAACGACATGGAGCAGATCCAGGCGATCATGGAGGCCGCCAAGGAGACCGAGTCGCCGGTGATCGTGCAGGCCTCACGGGGCGCGCGGGCCTTCACCCAGGACAACTACCTGCGGCACCTGATGCTGGCCGCGGCGGAACTCTATCCCTGGGTGCCGATCGCCATGCACCAGGACCATGGCAACTCCCCGGCGACGTGCACGAGCGCGATCGACAACGGCTTCACGAGCGTGATGATGGACGGCTCGCTCAAGGAAGACGGCAAGACGCCGGCCGACTTCGCCTACAACGTCGCGGTGACCAAGGACGTCGTGAAGCTCGCGCACGCCCGGGGCGTGTCCGTGGAGGGCGAGCTGGGCTGCCTGGGATCGCTCGAGAGCGGCCACGGCGAGGCGGAGGACGGCCACGGTGCCGAGGGCCAGCTTTCGCACGACCAGCTGCTCACCGATCCGGAAGAGGCGGAGCGATTCGTCCGCGAGACCGGCGTCGACGCGCTGGCCGTCGCGATCGGCACGAGCCACGGCGCCTACAAGTTCACCCGCAAGCCCGACGGCGAGGTGCTGGCGATGAAGCGGATCGAGGAGATCCACCGCCGCCTGCCCAACTGCCACCTCGTGATGCACGG
>JBJOKF010000178.1:0-51654 GCA_046046235.1 Planctomycetota bacterium
GGAGATTGCGGCAATAACCGAAGATGTGGGCCGGCGTGGTGACCAGATCGCCCAGCTGGTTGATCCGTTCAGGCTCCGTTTTGAGATTCAGCTCACCGGCAAAAGGCCTGGGTGCCGGAACCGGCGCCGCTATTTCGACGAAGGTGAGGTCACCATCCATCGTGACCGGGTTCGTATTTTCCCAGAAGTACTTGCCGCCATTCGTGGTGCCGGAGAGTACCGGCATGCTTGCATTCCACAGCTCCGCATCGGTCAGGGCATCCTTCGCACGGGACCACGTGCCTGCGGAGGCGACGTAGATGCCGTTGTATTGTTCGAAGTTCTGGTTTTTCACCAGCACGCGATCGCCCTCGGCCAGTGTCACGCCGTCGATGGTTTGGAGACCGGCAAAGGTCTGGGGGAAATACGGGTAATTGGCGTTCGGCAGCATCGCCGTGGTGGCAACTTTCACCGGCATTTTCGGATTCGCCCCGGGAACCGTCGTGTACGCTGGCGGCCAGGGCGGGTTGGACGGTTGCTGTGGGCCGTCGCTCGCCCAGTCGTGGAACGACTGCGTCCACGTCTCCGTGGTGCCGTCGGTGAAGGTCAGCGTGATGTCCTGCGACAGCTGGTCGCCATTGGATGCCGCGCCGGCCAGGTAGAGATAGTCCGACTTGTCGGCGTCGACGTTGACCTGGATCGTCTGGCCCGCGGCCCGGACGAAGTTCTGCGGGCCCTCCGTCCCACCGACCTGATTGGCGTTCGTGGGCGCGGGGTCGATCGGGAAGGAGATGCCGTTGTAGATGATGGGGGTGCCGGGGACGGGACTGTTTTGTGTCCCCGCGGTGTCGACGTCGTAGTCGGAGTTGTAGTAGTTGCCGTTCCCGTCGAAGCCCTGGCTGTTGCCCACCTGCCACGGCGGGGTCGTGATCCCGAACGCATTGAAGGAGCTGGAAAGGTCGATCGGGGTCGAGATCGGCGCCGACGGGGATGAGGTCGCTCCGACGGAAGTCGCGGCTGGCTGCGTCTGATACTCCAGCCGCACGCGCACGCTGTTCAGGCCGTAGGGCACCAGATACTTGTGCGAGAAGCTTCCGTCCGCACCGACCGGGATCCGGGCCTCTTGAAACCACGGGCCCAGTGAACCGTCTCCGAGGTTCTGGGCTTTTTCCACCACGATCGTGGCCCCGGCGCGGATGCTTGGATCGACAGTGCCGGCGAACCGGAGCGTCTCTCCCGCCTGGAAGTGAGCCCGGAGTTGGTCGGGCTGGACCTCGCCGTTTACCGTTCCGGGGAACAGATAACTCGCGTAGATCGGGTTGGCCTCGAGGTTCGCCCGTTGGCTGGGGGTGAGCCTGCTCGACTCCGAGGAGATGATCATCGGGGTGCCGGCGGGGAGGCCCTGCTCCGCTTCGACGGCGTCCGCAACGGCGTCCACCTGCAAGTACGCGAGATCCGCATGGCTGCCGCCGAGTGGGAGGCTCGTCGTGAACTGCGTTCCGGTGAGGCTGTTTGCGAGCTGCGAGCGGGCCTTGGTTCCGAGATCCATGAAGGAGGCAGCGCTTGTGACGGTGTAGTCGAGCTTGTTTCTCGAATCCGCCGTCTTCGCCAAGTCGAAGGAGCGAGCCTCGCCAGCGCCAGTCTTGGTGGCCCCCCAGATTCTGGCGCGGCTCACCGCTCCACCTTCCACACTCGAGACTCCGTGGACGGCAGACGGCACGTTGTAGAGCAACGTCTTGCCGTCCTCGCGGGTCACTTCGATCGAGTAGCGGGTGCTCGCGCAGCCGCAGCCGTCGGTCGGATCGCCCCAGGTGATTGTCTCCCCCAGGACGCCCGGCGTACCTGCGATCCGCGCGTCCACGACCTTGCCGGGCACGTACACCGCCGTCGGGGGTGGGGCAGTGACGCCGCCCGCCTTGTCCAAGGGGACGATGTCGAACGCCGCTCCGATGCCCCGGGCAGTGCTAGAGGGCGTCCAGCGGACGATGTCGGAGAACGAGATCGTTCGAATCGGAGCGGTGGTTTGGCTCTGCACGTTGGCCGCGACGGCGGCTCCGGTCGGAATCGTCTTCCACGCGTTCTGGGCCGCCGACCACTTCTGCAGGATGCCCCCGTGCACCTTGGTCACGATGAATCCCTGGGCCCCTTGTCCCAGGAGGTGCGACGCCATCAGTTCGACGGCCTGTCCGCTCGAGGCGTCGAGCATCACCGTCCGCGTCCCGTAGACCGTGACGGCGACACTGGTGGCGGCGCTCTGGAGCCCGGCACGATTCTCGGCCGTCGCCGTGACGTCGTGCAGGCCGTTGGCAAGCCGTGGCGCCTTGAACGACCATGCACCCGTCCTGGCATGGCTCCGCACCTGCCCCGCGAGCACGCCGTCGATCGACACGTTCACGAGCCGGCCGGGCTGCGCCACGCCACGGAACGTGGGCTCGCTGACGATTGTCTCGCCATCACCCTTCGCGCCGGTATCCGACGAGCCTGCGAGGCGGATCGTCGGCACGGTCGGCGACACCGTCGCAATCTTGATGTCCAGCGACGCGGAGAGCTTTCCTGCCCTCCCCGAGGCGTCGAGCGGACGGACGGCGATCCTGTGGGAGCCGGCCGCGAGGGCTTGCTCGGCGGGCACGGTGTGCGTCCACATGCCGTTGGTGACAGGCAGTTGAGCGACCCGCTGTCCGTCGATGAACAGCCTGACCTGGCTCGCCGCCCCCCGGACACTGCCGCTCAGGGTGGGCGTCCGGTCGAAGGTCACGTTGTCGGAGGCCGATGACCCCGTGTCGCTGGCATCGACGAGGTCCGGAAGAAGGGCCCGCATCCCGGCATCGAGCATCATCCGTGGTTCGAGCTGCTCCGTCCGAAACATCATTCGCGACGCCATCGGTCTGACGCTGCCGCCGGAACGCCGCGTCGGCTGCCCGCCGGCAAGCCAGTTTCTCACCGCGATCAGGGCGGGGGATTCGAGGGTGATCCGCATCATGGAAGCAAGGCCTTGGGGAGAAGGGCGAGGCGCGAAAAGGCGTCGATCGCACGACGCGGAACGGATCCTACAGGGATTGCCCCAGAGGCTAGCCTTGAAAGGCGGTTGCCGCAATCTTCCGGTTGACCTACCCCCACGAACACTGATGGAGTGATTGTTCCCTTCTCTCCGGAAGCCCTGCGGAAGCACCAATGACGATCAGACACCGGACCGTAGGTGTGGGCGGCTTCATGATTCTCGCGGCAGCCGGGCAGGCGGCCGCCGCGGTCGAGCGCGTGCTCGTGATCGACCAGGAAGGGCAGACACGGCCCGCGTTCGTGCAGGTCATGGAAAGCTTCCGCTCGGGGCAGGCCGAGGAACAGAAGCGGCACGACGTGTTCATCGAATATCTCGACCTCGTCCGCCTCGATCGGGCTCCCGACGACCCCGACCGTGCCGAGGGGTGGCTCGTCGAAAAGTGTCGCGATCGGTCGTTCGACGTGATCGTTCCCACAAGCGCGGTGACCCGCGGCTTCGTGCTCGCCAACCGCGACCAGCTCTCGCCCGCCGCGCGGATCGTGGCGCTCGAGCGGCCCGGTGAAAGGGTGTGCCTGACCGAGACGAGCTTGCGAGCCGAGGGAAAGGCACACACCGGCGACGCGAGTTGAAGAGGTGGGCCATCGAGGCTTTTTTGGAAGTGCTTACTCCACCAAGAAGGATCCCGCGACGACCCACCAAGAGGAATCTTCTGCGATCCGCGATCTCGCGGACCTGGCGATGGAGCATGGCCCTGATGCGATGGCCGCCGCCTTGGCGACTCTCATGAACCACGCGATGCAGATCGAGCGAGAGCAGCCGCTCAAGGCCGAGTCTCGTGGTGTGCTGACCGTCAACGCTATGCCAACGCCTTCAAGCCGAAGACGCTCAACACCCGGGTCGGACAGGTCGGCTTGCGGATCACGCAGACTCGGGGCTGCCGCGACGAGAGCGGCAAGCCCCTCTATCCGAAGGCGCTGGACCCGTCCGAGGTCGGGACCCTTCCGTGGGGTGCCATCAACTGGGAGAAAGGCCGGCTGACTGTGCTGGCGACGAAGACCGAGCACCATGGTGGCGACCACGCCGTGCGCATCGTGCCGATATGCCCCGAGCTTCGGGCGATCCTCGCGGACGCCTTTGAGCAGGCGGAGTCCGGGGCGACGCTCGTCGTGCCGTCGGCTGCCCGTGCGAGCGTCAATCTCCGGACGCACTTGGAGCGAATCATCACGAAGGCTGGGCACAAACCGTGGCCGCGTCTCCTGCAGAACCTTCAGGCGTCGTGCGAGACGGGCTGGATGGAGAAGTACCCGGCCCACGTCGTCGCCAAATGGCTCGGACACTCACCGAAAGTCACGGCCCAGCACTACCTGATGTCCCGCGAGCACCACTTCGAGCACGTTGTGAACGGCGGCACTGGTGGCGGTGAATCGACGGGCAGGGGAGCAGGGCAGGGGGCCGGGGGTGGAACAGTCTGCTGTGCGGATTGCAGTGCACCAAGTGTGCAAACTGCAGTGCAGCACGCATCCGCACAGGACGGCACGAGGCCGCAAGAAACGACAAAACCCGCTGCCACCGTTGAGGTTGCAGCGGGTGCTGCGGGCGAATGCCCGCCTGGAGGCCGCGGCCTATAAAAGAAAAAGCCCGCCCGGGCCAGGATGGCCGGGCGGGCGTGAAATGGCGGGGACAGGATTCGAACCTGCGACCTCGAGGTTATGAGCCTCGCGAGCTACCGGGCTGCTCCACCCCGCGACGTTGTATTGATTTTTCTGCGGTGAACTCCGCGAAGCCCTGCCACCGATGATCCAGACAGGATTTCAAAGGTGACTGTTTACTTCAGGTTTCGGAATAATACCCGATCGGCACCAGGAAATGAAGCCCGGGCCCGGATGGAGCGGCTGTGCCGGCCACGTTCACCCCATGAATCAAGACGATTCGAGCCCGGCTTCGCCCCGTTGGCCGGCCTCAGCACCGACGCCCAAGGGGCCCAGGCCGCTCGTCGGCGGCCTGCCGTGGGCCGATGGCGACGGCTCGACAGGTGCGTCGGGATCCGCACCCGCCCTCGGCGGCAGCCTGCTCGGCGGTCGGCTCCCCACGCCCGGCGGGCGCCGGGGCGGGGCGACGAGCCCCCGGGCTGAGCGGGCGCGATCGCCGGTGTCGCTCTCCGAGGCCGCGGCCGATGTCGCGGCCGACGCGATCCGCGGCCTCCGTGATCAACTCGCCGCGGCCCTGCGGGAGATGCCCGCCTGGTCGATCAGCCTGGCAGCCCACTGCCTGCTCCTGCTCCTCCTGGCGCTGTGGGTGATCCGCGAGCGGCCGGCCAAGAAGCTCGCTTTGTCGCTCGCTTTCGGCACCGCGGCGGCGGACGCCCGCGAGACGGGCGTCGACATCGGCCCGCCGCGCGAGGTCGTGGTGCTCCCCGAAGAGAATCGCACCGAGATCGCCAACAGCACCAAGCCGCCCGCCCAAGATCCAAACGCCGCGCCGCCACCGGTCCCGGAAGCACCGACCGACTCGCCGGCCGCGGCCGAGCCGCGCGCGGCGCCCGCGGTCGGCATGCTGCTCTCGGGCCGTGAAGCCGGCAGCAAGCGGGTGCTCCTGGGCGCCGCCGGCGGCAACGACGCCTCGGAGGCGGCTGTCGCCGCCGCCTTGGACTGGCTCAAGCGACAACAGGGACAGAAGGACGGCCTGTGGAGCCTGGGCGGCCCGTATTCCGACGGCTGCCCGGATGGCATCGAAAACCAGCTGGCGGCAACGGCAATGGCGCTGCTCGCCTTCCAGGGGGCGGGACACACGACGACGGAGGGAGAGCACCAGGCGGTCGTCGCACGAGGGTGGCGGAGGCTCCTCAAGGCGCAGGAGGCTGACGGATCGTTCTATCTCGGCACCTTGCCCTACCTGCACGCGCTCTACTCACACGCGCAGGCCACGATCGCTCTCTGCGAACTCTACGGCATGACCGGGGACCACCGGTATCGCGAGCCGGCCGAACGGGCGGTGGCCTACTGCGTTAGGGCGCAGGGGGCGGAAGGAGGCTGGAAGTACGTGCCGGGGCAGGATGGCGACATGTCGGTGACCGGCTGGTACATGATGGCCCTCAAGAGCGCCGAGATGGCGGGCATCTCCGTGCCGCCGGAGGTCTTCCAGCGGCTCGAAGCGTTCGTCGACTCCGTCGCGGTCGACAACGGCGTCCGCTATGGCTACATGCGCCCGGTTCCTACGAAGCCGGTGGGTGGGGTGACGGAGGCTGTGACGGCGGAGGGGCTGCTCTGCCGGCAGTATCTGGGCTGGACGCGGAACGAACCGCGGCTGGTCGAGGGGGTGAAACGGTTGCTCTCGGAGACGAAAGTCGACTTCCAGGATCATAAGAATGTCTACGCCTGGTACTACATCACGCAGGTCGCCCACAACATGGAAGGCGATCTCTGGAGCCGCTGGAACGCGCGGCTGTTGGAAACGCTGCCGGCGGCCCAGGTGAAGACGGGGCGGGAGCGGGGCAGTTGGGATCCCTCGCTGGACCGCTGGGGGCATGTCGGTGGCCGGCTCTTCGTGACCTGCTTTTGCACGTACATGCTCGAGGTCTACTACCGGCACCTGCCGCTCTACGGCGCTCAGACGCCGCCTCCCCACTGACGCACCGCCTCGTAGGCCACGATCGCGGCGCAGTTGGAGAGATTGAGGCTGCGAACCTGGGGCCGCGAGGGAATCGTGAGCAGCTGGTCGGCGTGGCGGTCGAGCAGATCGCGCGGCAGGCCCCGCGACTCGCTGCCGAAGACGAGGACGTCGCCGCGGCGGTAGCTCACCTCCGCGTAGGGCCGCGTGGCCCGCGCGGAGAAGAGCCAGTTGGGCGCCCGGCCGATCGCGGCGAGCGCCGCCAGAAGGTGGTCCCACGAATCCACCGCCTCCCATTCGAGGTGGTCCCAGTAGTCGAGGCCGGCGCGCCTCAGATAGTAGTCGTCGAGCTTGAAGCCCAGCGGCCGCACGAGCCACATCTTCGCGCCGATGGCGACGCAGGTGCGGCCCACGTTGCCCGCGTTGGGCGGAATCTCGGGCTCGTGGAGGACGATATGGAGGCAGGGGTCGTAACGCATTGGTGGGGGGTGTCGGATTCGCCGGTCGACGGGCATCTGCTATCGTTGGAAGGTCGGGTGAGCCGACGGAAAGTGTCTCCGGAGCGAGAGCCGTGGTCGAGTTGAAGCGAAATCCAACGCGGGCGGTGCGGATCGGGAGCGTCACCATCGGCGGCGGGCACCCGATCGTGGTGCAGAGCATGACCGCCACCCACACCCAGGACGTCGCCGCCACGGTCGAGCAGGCCAACGCCCTCCACCAGGCCGGGGCGGGGGTCGTGAGGATCGCCGTCGACAGCCGCTCCGACGCGGCCGCCCTGCCGGCCATCCGGGCCGGCACGCCCGCCAATCTCGCCATCGACCTGCAGGAGAACTACCGGCTGGCCGCCGACGTGGCGCCCCACGTCGACAAGCTCCGCTACAACCCCGGCCATCTCTACCACCACGAGCCGACCAAGCCCTGGCAGGACAAGGTGCGGTTCATCGCCGACGTGGCGGCCCGCCACGACTGCGGCCTGCGGGTGGGCGTCAACTGCGGCAGCGTCGATCCCGCCAAGAAGGAGCAGTTCGAGCCGGACGATTCGCTCGGGCCGATGCTCGCCAGCGCCCTCGAGCACTGCGCGCTGCTCGACTCGATCGGCTTCACGCGCTACGCCGTCTCGCTCAAGGACTCCGATCCGCAGAAGGTGATCGAGGTCAACCGCCGGTTCGCGGAGGCCCGGCCCGACGTGCCGCTGCATCTCGGCGTCACCGAGGCCGGCATGCCTCCCGACGGCATCATCAAGACCCGGATCGCCTTCGAACAGCTCATCAGCCGCGGCATCGGCGACACCGTCCGCGTCTCGCTCACCGTGCCCAACGCCCGCAAGCCGGAGGAGGTCGACGCTGCCCGGGCGATCCTCGCCGACATCGCCGCCGGTCGGGTGCGGAGCGTCGTCGACTACGGCCTCTCGTCGCTCAACATCATCAGCTGCCCGAGCTGCTCGCGGGTCGAAAACGAAGCCTTCATCGAGCTGGCCCAGCAGGTGAAGGAGATGACGGCCTACGCCAGGGATCATGCGATCACGATCGCCGTGATGGGCTGCCGCGTGAACGGCCCCGGCGAGACCGACGACGCCGACCTCGGCCTCTGGTGCGGCCCGACCCACGTGAATCTCAAGCGCCGTTCGACGGAGCTGGGCGCCTTCCCCTACGACGCCATCCTGCCGAAGCTCCGGGACGAGCTCGACAAGCTGATCGCCTCGAAGAGCTGACATGCCACACCCAGCCTCGCTGCCGATCGTCACCGACGCCCCCGCGGAGTCCGCCTGCGGGGCGGGCGCCGCGGTGCTGCCGGCGTCGCAGTCGGTCGATCGGGCGACCTGCCGCGGCACCTTCTCGATGGTCAGCCTCGGCTGCCCGAAGAACCTCGTCGACAGCGAGCGGATGCTGGGGCTCTTGCGACAGGACGGCTGGCAGCTGGTCGGCGAGCCGCGCGGATCGGACATCGTGGTCGTCAACACCTGCGCCTTCATCGACGCCTCCCGGCAGGAGTCGTATGCGGCGATCCAGGAGATGCTCGACCTCAAGCGATCCGGCGGCACGCGAGGCGTGATCGTGGCCGGCTGCCTCGCGGAGCGCCAGAAGGAAAAGCTGCTCGACGAGCTGCCGGGAGTGGACGCCGTCATCGGCGTCTTCTCGCGGGACGAAGTCGGCCGCGCGGCCGAGCGGCTCATCGGCGGCCTTGGCGACCAGCGGAGCATCTTCCGCCCCGCGCCGGCCCGGGCGCTCGACGACTCGGGCCGCATGCGGGTCACGCCGCGGCACATGGCCTACCTCAAGATCTCCGAGGGCTGCGACCGTACCTGCACGTTCTGCGCGATCCCGAAGATGCGGGGCAAGCACGCCACCAAGCCGATCGAGGAGGTCGTCCGTGAGGCCAAAGAGCTGGCGGCCGACGGCGTGAAGGAGCTCGTGGTCGTCGCCCAAGACACCACCTACTACGGCATGGATCTCTACGGCGAGCCGCGGCTCGTCGAGCTGCTCAAGGCGCTCGAGGGCATTTCCGGCCTCGAGTGGATCCGGCTGATGTATCTCTATCCGATCCATTTCACCGATCGTTTGATCGACGCGATCGCCTCGAGCCGCCGCATCGTGCCCTATCTCGACATGCCGCTGCAGCACGCGAGCGACCCGGTCCTCAAGCGGATGCAGCGGCGGGTCAACCGCGCCGCCACGGAGGAGCTGCTCGGCAAGCTCCGCGACCGGATTCCCGACCTCGTGCTCCGCACGACCTTCATCACGGGCTTTCCGGGTGAGACCCGCGAGCAGTTCGACGAGCTGGTCGACTTCACGCGCCGCTGGCGGTTCGAGCGGGTCGGCGTGTTCACCTATTCGCTCGAGCCCGACACCCCGGCGGCCCGCCTCGACGGCCACCTGCCGGAGGAGGAAAAGCTGGCCCGCCGCGACGCGCTGATGCAGGTGCAGCAGCCAATCGCCCACGGCCACGCCAAGCGGCAGATCGGCCGCACGCTCAACGTGATCGTCGACCGCCAGAGCGAGGAGCGGGAGGATGTCTGGATCGGCCGCACGAAGGCCGACGCGCCCGACATCGACTGCGTGGTCTACATCACGGCGCCCGGCAGCTCGGCCGCGCGGCCGCTGACCGGCCGGATTCTGCCGGTGGAGATCGTGGCCTCGAGCGGCTACGACCTCGCGGGCGTGGTGGCCGAATGACGGCCCGGGGTCCGATCGACCGGGTCTGGACGGTTCCCAACATCCTCTCCGCGGCCCGGCTGTTCTTGGCGATCGTGCTCTTCGTCCTGATCGAGCGGCAGCAGCATGCCGCGGCGACCGCGGTGTTCTTCGTGGCGGCGTCGACCGACTGGATCGACGGCTGGTGGGCGCGGCGGTTCGGCCAGGTCAGCCGGATCGGGCGGATCTTCGATCCGCTGGTCGACAAGGTGATCGTCTGCGGGGCGTTCGTGCTGCTGGCGGCCCGCGGCGGGGCGTCGGCCATCGCGCCCTGGATGGCGGTCGTGGTCGTCGTCCGAGAGCTCGTCGTCACCGCGATCCGCGCCGAGATGGAGCGGATCGGCCGCGATTTCTCCGCGGCCTTTTCGGGCAAGCTGAAGATGGTGCTGCAGTGCCTGGCGATCGGCCTCGAACTGGCCGCGCGGGCCTGGCCCGAGACGATGGTCGCGGGATCCTCGCTCAGGGCACTGGCCGGCGTGATGGCCTGGGCGGCGATCGCGGCCACGATCTGGTCGGGCGTGGAGTATCTGCTGGCCGCCCGCTGCCTTGTCTCGGAGCCCGAGCATGAAGGCCGAGATCGCTGACGCCGTGGCATCTCCGGCGGCGGACCCGTTCGCCGGCTGGGCCGTGGCCGCCGTCGCCCTGGCCGCGAGCCTGGCCGTGCTCTGGACGATCGTCCGGCGGCGGCGTCTGGGGCTGCCCGCCGTCGAGCCGCGGCCGCATCCGCAGGCGCCCTGGACCGGTGCCGACGTGGCCGCCGCCGTGATCACCTTCTTCGGGCTGCAGGTGCTCGCCGTCGGCGGCCTGCCGGCGGATGCGTCGCTGCGCGCAAGGCTCGCGGCCGGCAGCCTGTCGATGCTCGCCGCCACGGGCCTCACGCTCGCGACGCTCCGCTCCCGCGGGATCTCATGGCCGGCGCTGCGGCTGCCCGCTGGCCGCGTGGCGAGCGATCTGCGGCTGGCCGTCGCAGCCCTCTGCCTGCTCGTCGCGCCCCTCCTCGGGATGGCCGCCGTGCTCGACAGGCTCGAGCCCTATCGCCATGTGATCGTCGATTTCCTGGCGGCCAATCGCGACCCGCTCTCGATCGGGCTGGTCTGCTTCGCGGCGGTGGTCGCCGCGCCGATCGCGGAGGAAGTTCTCTTTCGCGGCCTGCTCCAGGGCTGGCTCGAGACGCTGCTCGGCGGCCTCGTGCCCGGCCGTGCGGGGCCGCTGGCGATCGCCTTCTCATCGGCGGCCTTCGCCCTGGCCCATCTCGGCCAGGGCCTGGCCTGGCTGCCGCTCTTCTTCTTCGGCTGGGTGGCGGGCTATCTGGCCCTGCAGACCGGGTCGCTCCTCCCCGGGATCATCCTCCACGCCCTGTTCAATGCCGTGAGCGTCGTCATGCTCCTCCTGCAATCCGCCCCGGCCGGAAGCTCGGGCTGACCCGGCACGGGGCCGCAGGCCGCAGAGCCGCCCCAGTGTGCCGCCCGGTGGAGGCGGGGCGGCCGGCGAACCGATCTGGTTGTCGGCGGGCCGGTCGGCGACAATCGTGCCCGCGAGGCGCAGGGACGCCCCTCCTAGAACTGTCAGGATGACAGGATGACTGTGATGCGGCAGAGGCTCGGCAAGCTGGCGGTCGACGCGGTCGCCTACGCCGCCGTCCGCGTGCTGATCTGCGTGGTGCAGTCGCTGCCGCGGGAAACCTGCGAGCGGGTCGCCCGGTCCTGGTCCCACCTGCTCGCCAACCGGCTGCGGATCCGCCGCGGAGTCGTCCGCGACAACCTCCGCCAGGCCTTTCCCGAGCAGACGCCCGAGCAGCTCCGCGAGATCGCCCGCGGGATGTGGGAGCATCTGCTGCTGATGGTGATCGAGATCGCCCACTCGGAGCGGGTGATCCGCAAGACGACCTGGCGCCGGCACCTGCGGATCCACGGCATGGAGCGGGCGGTGCGCGAGCTGTGGGCCGACCGGCCCAAGGTGATCCTGTCCGGCCACTTCGGCAACTTCGAGATGTCGGCCTTCGTCTTCGGGCTCTTCGGCTTCCGGATCTATTCCGTGGCCCGCGAACTCGACAACCCGTTCCTCGACCGGTTCGTCACCCGCTTCCGCGAGGCCCGCGGCCAGGTGATCCTCCCGAAAAAGGGGAGCGCGCCGGACGTGGCGCTGGTGCTCGAGAACCATGGCGTGATCGGGCTGCTCGGCGACCAGGCCGCCGGCCCGCGGGGCTGCTGGGTCGACTTCTTCGGCCGCCCCGCCAGCGTCCACAAGGCGATCGGCGTCTTCTCGCTCTCCTCCGCGGCGCCGATGCTCGTCTGCTCCGCCACCCGCCGCCGTCGGCTCTTCGACTACGACCTGCGGCTGGAAGGAGTGGCAGACCCGGCCGCCGGGGGGCCGGAAGTGTCCGACCTGCGCGCGATCTCGCAGTGGTACACGGCGCTGCTCGAGAAGGCCATCCGCCGCTCCCCCTCCCAATATTGGTGGGTGCATCGACGATGGCGGGGCGAACCCGCAAAGGCTACAGTGACCCGCTCGGCTGCCTAGCTTCCCCGTGGCCGACAGCCTCGCGGCGCCCGCCCGGGTCCGCCCCACCCACAGGCTCGGTCACCGTTCCCTGCCATGAACGACTGGATCCCGATCGCTGACGCGAGCGAATGCCCGGTCGGCGCGAGCATCGAGCGGGTGGCCGCCGGCCGGATGGTGGCGATCGCCAACGTCGACGGCACCTATCACGCGATCGACGGCCTCTGCCCGCATCAGGGCGGCCCGCTCGGCACCGGGGCCCTGTGCGGCACCGTGCTCACATGCCCGTGGCACGGCTGGCAGTTCGACGTGACGACGGGCCGCCATGGCTCGAGCGCGACGGTGCGGCAGGTGGTGCACGAGGTGCGGGTCGAGGACGGTCGCATCCACGTGCGGCTGGCGCCCGACGGCCCTGCGGGAGAGCGGCCGGCGTGATCGAGTTTCGCTGCTTCCGCAACGACGATCCGCCACGCCTGGCCGACGCCTGGCGGTGGGCCGATCTCGGTTCCGCGGCCATGCAGCCGATGACCTCGATGCTTCTCGAGTCCGCCGTCTTCTCCAAGCCCTACTTCGACCGCGAGGGGCTCGTCGTGGCGCTCGAGGACGGCCGCGCGGTGGGTTTCGCCCATGCGGGCTTCGGGCCGAACGCCGAGCAGTCGGCGCTCGACACGAGCGTCGGGACGACCTTCCTGGTCGTGGTCGTCCCGCACGCGGAAGAGCCGCGGATCGGCGCCGAACTGCTCGCCCGCTGCGAAGACTATCTGCGGAGCCGCGGCGCGACCACGCTGCTCGGGGGCGGGTCGCCCGCCATGCGGAGCTTCTACCTCGGGCTGTACGGGGGCGCCGACCTACCGGGCATCCTCGACTCCTCGCCCGGCATGCAGGCCTGCTTTCGCCGCGCCGGCTACGTCGACGCGGAGCGGATCGCCGTGCTCCGCCGCCCGCTCGCCGGCTACCGTCCGCCCGTCAACCGCCTGCAACTGGCGATCCGCCGCGCGACGACGATGCGGGTGATCGACGAGCCGGCCCGCCGGACCTGGTGGGAGGCCGCGACGACCAACGGCATCGCCCTGCGACGTTATGAACTGCGGGCCGCCGGCGAGGATCTGCTCGGGACGGCGACGTTTTGGGACGTGCAGCCGCTGGCATCGGCCTGGGCCGCGTCGGTCGCCGGCATGCTCCACACCGGCATCGAGGGGCCGCGGCGGCGGCAGGGGCTCGCCCACTACATGGTGGCCGAGGCGCTCCACGATCTGGCCCAGGAGGGCGCCACGCTGGCGGAGACGCACGTGGCCGAGGCGAACGAGGCGGCGCTCGGGCTCTTCATGAAGCTCGGCTTCGAAGCGGCCGCCCGCGGCACGGTCTTTCGCAAGCCGTAGGCGGCGGCTGCTGCCGAACGACACGATGAAATCTTGCCGCCACAGGGCGGGGTGACCGTCGATTCACCGCTCGGGCGGTGCGAGCGATTCGACGTGGGCACGCAGCATGGCGGAGAGGTCGGGCGTGGCCGATTCCGCCTGGCGGATGCGGACCGAAAGCGGGGCCGTCTTCGCGTCGCGGCGGACGTCCGTGAGGAAGTCCTGCAGCAGCCGGCGGCGCTCGGGGGTGGTGCGGAGGAGCCAGTGCGTCCAGCACCAGGCCTCGGCGTAGTGGTCCTGCGAGAGCTCGCCGGCCGAGGCGAGCGCCTCCATCCGCTCGAGGTCGGGCCGCCAGGTGCCCTCGAGCAGCCGGCCCGAGAGGTGCGCGACATGGGCGGCGTGCACGCCCTGGTCGCTCCGCGGCAGCTCGAAGAACTCGGCGACGCCCTCGTCGAGCCAGAGGGGAATCGTCGGTACGACGGCATGCACGTAGCCGTGCGTCGTCTCGTGCCGCAGGTCCTCGGCGATCCGGTCCTGCCAGGCCGCGAAGACGGAGAGCGTGGTGTCGGTCTCGACGAAAAAAGCCCGCCGCGCCGGGAAGGCCGGGAAGTGGCGGGCGGCGAAGGCCTCGTACCGTTCCTTCGTCTCGAAGAGGTAGAGGTGGACCGGCTCGTCGGAGATCGGCAGGCCGAGCTGCTGGCTCACGTCGGCGCGGAGGCTCTCGAGCTCGCGGACGATCCGGTGCTGCTCGGCCAGGGGAAAGTCGCTGTGGATGACGAGCTGGCCCGCGACGATCTCTGCCCGCGAGGGCAGCTCGCTGGCGTTGGCCCAGGGCAGCGTCGCGGAGCGGGGCAGGGCGGCGGAAGCATTCCAGCCGGGGGCGTGCGCGACGTGCGCGCAGCCGCAGGCTGCGGCCAGCAGGCAGCCGGCGGCCGCCCACACGGGTCGGCGCGTCCGCGAGGGCGTCGCGATGAGGGGAGAGTGTCTCAAAGTGGCCGGGATGCTAGCGATCCGAGCGTTCCGGGCCAAGGTGGCTTCGCGGGACCGCGCGGCTCAGTGACAGCATCGTGCCGGCGAGCACGTCCAGCGGCACGGGGCGGCCCAGGACCGCGGCGGCGCCGGCCCGGAGGGCGATCTCGACGGCATCGCCCCGGGGAAAGCTCTCGAGCAGCACGACCGCCACGCCGGGCCGGTTGGCGGCCATGAGCCGGAGCCATTCGAAGTCGCCCGCCGCGAGCCTGCCGACATCCCAGATGACGGTTCGTGCGGCTGCGTCGAGGCTCGGGCGGCCCACGGCCCGGCCCGCCACGCGGCAGCCGGCGGCCGTGAGCAGATCGGCCAGCGGCTCGAGATCCTCATCGCGCGGCGCCGCGATCGACACATCCGTCGGTGGCAGCCTTCCTGAGCCGGCGGGGTGGCTGAGCGGCGACAACGATTCGAGCAGCCGTTCCTCGCGGCGGGCCGTCGTCGGCAGCCCGAGGCCGGCGGGCCGCCGTTCCTCGAGGCCGGCCAACCACCAGCCGCACCGGCCGCCGAGATGATGCCACGCGACCTCCTCGACGCCGGGAAGCTGCGGCCCGCTGCGGCGGCTGCCGTCCGACAGGCTCGCCGCCACCGACACGATCGGCGCCAGCGGCCAACGGCGCGACAGCAAGACCGCTTCGGCGGGCGGCCAGCGGCCAGGCCGGTCGGACGCGAGCACGATGAACAGCGGCGACGATCGCGCGCCGGTGCCGCAAGCCGAGGTCGCGGCCTGCGGATGCGGCGCGTCGACCACCTGCACCTGCTCGGCCACCGCTGCGCGCGCGAGGCCGAGTTCGCCGCGACCCGCGGAGCCGACCCAGAGGATCCACCGGCCGCTGTCTTCGTCGCCGATGGAGCGGGTCGCCGCGCGGGCTGGAAGGGAGGTCGCCATTCTTCCCATCGTCCCGCGCCTGCCGCCGCGCAGGCAAGTTGGGCGGGCTGCGGGGCGGTCGTCATGCCGCCGCAAAGGCGACCTTGACCCGCGCCGGACCCCGCGCACAATCAGCCGCCGTCGTGTCCAAGGATGGATCCGACAAGGGTTTTCTTCGACGTTCGGGCGATCTCGCCGCCGGTTGCTGCGGCGGGCCGCCCGGGCGAGCAGCGCGAGCAGGCAGGAGGCCACATGTCCGACGATTCGTTCCCCGTCCACGACGCTCGCGACGGCACGGCGAAATCCAGGCCGGGGCGCCGGGGAGACGCCGGCCGGGGCGTGCGGCTGGCCGAACTGTTCCCCCAGGCCAGGTTCTACGCCGGTGACGACATCCTGGCCGTGGGATACAGCGACCAGGCCGCCCGGTGCCGGCCCGGCGACGTGTTCGTGGCCCGGCTGGACGGACGCCACGATGGGCACGACGACATCGAGCGGGCGCTGGCTCGCGGCGCCATCGGCGTGGTCGCCGACCGCATGGTGCCGACGTTCGGCACGCCGTTGTGCGTCGTCGACGACACGAACCGGGCCGCGGCCAGGTTGGCGCACGCGTTGGCGGGCGATCCCTCCCGCGGCATGAAGGTGATCGCCATCACCGGCACCAGCGGCAAGACGACCACGGCCTGGCTGGCGGCCTCGGTCCTGGCCGAGGCCGGCCTGCGGGTCGGGGTGCTCTCCGATCTCGGCTGCCTGGCGGCCGACGATGCGGAACCTGTCGCGGCCGATCTGGCCCGGCCTCAGGTGCTCGCCGGCTGGCTCCGGCGCCTGCGGGATGACGGCTGCACGCACGTGGTCCTGGAGGTGTCGAGCGCCATGCTCGCCACACACGCCCTTGTCGGCGTCGTCTGCGATACCGTGACCGTGACCAACCTCGCCGCCGATCATCTCGACTTGCACGGCACGGCACGGGCCTACCGTGCCGTCACCTCACGCATTCTCGATGCGCTCTCCCCCTCGGGCTGCCTGGTCGCCGGGACCGACGACGCCCGAGTGCGCCGCCTCGCCGAGCGGTTTCCGGCCGGCGACCGCGGCGAGTTGATCACCGCCGGCCTCGATCCGGCCGCGGCCGTGACGGCGACGCCCGTCGAGCGGAGCCTCTTCGGTCAGACGTTTCTCGTGACGGTCGCGGGCCAGGTGATGCCCGTGGCGGTGTCGACTCCGCTGGCGTCGTTCGCGCGGGACGTGCTGCTGGCCGTGGCCGTGGGCCTGCGGCAGCGGGTGCCGCTCGAACGGATCGCCCGCGGCATCGAGGCGGCGGGTGCCGTGGCGGGCCGCATGGAGCGGATCGACCGCGGCCAGCCACACGCCGCGTTTCTCGATCATCCCACCAGCGGCCACGGTCTGGCCGCCACGCTCGCGGGGCTCAAGCATCTCACCAGGGGCCGGCTCGTCGTGGTCGCCGAGGCGGGCTGTGCCGCGCGGCTCGTAGCCGACGTGCACGGCGGCCGGCGCGGCGGCCGTGCCGCCGACCGGGCGGCTGCGACCTTCTCCCGGCGGGCGCTCCGCTGGGCCGACGACTGTCTCGTGGTGCCGCCGACGCTCTTGGACGACGGCGCGCAGCCGGTCGATCTCCTGGCCTACGCCCGGCTCGACCGCCTGCTCTCGGGCCTGACCGCGGACGACTGCCTGCTCGTGCTCGGCGGTGTTCCCGTTGGGGGGCACAGGCCCACGGAGCCCGACGGTGACGGCGATCCCTTGCCGTTGGCCACGGTCGTCGATGGCTGGTTGCGGCTGGCCAACGTGCCGCCGTCGTACGAGGCGAATCGTCGCGCCGCCTGACCGCTGCCGGTCGCCAGATGGACGCGATACCGCTCCCTCGGGCACAATACCGCCGCGGCCGTCGACCTCGGCGACCGGGACCCGACGCGACCAGTCACGACCAGCCAGACGACGCAGGTGCAAGCGATGAAGTCTCGTGTGAATGGAACCACCGCGGAGCCGAAGCCGACCGCCCAGGCGGCCGCAGGCACGCCGTTCGACGACCTCGGCCTGGCGGTCTCGTGCCGCGAGCCGCTCTCACACCACACGTGGCTGGGGATCGGCGGCGAAGCGGCGTATTTCTGCGAGCCGGTGGACGTGGACGCGCTCTCGCGGCTCGTCCGCCGCTGCCAGGAGCGCAGCCTGCCGCTGCGGGTGATCGGTGGCGGATCCAACGTGCTCGTGCCCTCGGCCGGGTTCCAGGGGCTCGTGGTGCGGCTGTCGGCGCCGGCCTTCTGCGGCATCCAGGTGGAGCGGCCCATGCTGCGGGCGGGCGCCGGCGCGAAACTCGTGCACGTGGTCTCGGCGGCTGTGCAGGCGGGCCTGTCTGGCATCGAGACGCTCGTCGGCATCCCGGGCACGGTGGGCGGGGCGCTCGTGGGCAACGCCGGCGGCCACGGCGGCGACATCGGGGAACGGGTTCGCGAGGTCACCGTGATGTTGCCCGACGGCACGACCGAGGCCCGCACCGGCGCGAAGCTGGCCTTTGAGTCGCGGTGGAGCAACCTCAACGACTGCATCGTCATCGGCTGCCGCCTCGAACTCGACGAGGAAGACCCCGAGCGGCTCACCAAGCGGATGCAGAAGCAGTGGATCGTCGAGCGGACCGAGCAGCCTTCGGGCACCCGCACCGTGGCGATGATGTTCAAGGATCCGCTCGGCACCACGGCCGAGTCGCTCGTGGTGCAGGCCGGCGCCCGCGACCTGCGGGTCGGCGAGGCTGCCGTGCATGCGCCCCGGGCCAACTATGTCGTGGCGTCGCCGAGCTGTTCGAGCGACGACGTGCGGGCGCTCATCGAGCAGGTGCGGGCGAAGGTCCGTGACCGGCTCGGTGTGGAGCTCGCGCCGCAGATCGCCGTCTGGTGAAAAGGCCCGCCGCCCCCATGGTCGCCCCGTCACGACGCGGAAGGCCGATGCCGGAGGATCCGCCCGAGGCGGGCGGCCTCGGACGTTTCATCCAGGAGCACCGGGCGGGGCTCTTGGCGACGGCGATCGTCGCCGCCGCGGCCATCACCGGCTGGATCGTCTGGTCGCAGGTCGGCGGCCGGGCGGCCGCCCAGGCCGACGCCGTGCTCCTGCCCGAGCGGGTGACGCTCGAAGGAGTGGCGCCCTGGGTCCGCAGCGACCTGAAAGCTGAGGCGCTCCGCAACGCGAGCCTCGACGGCGGCCTGCCGCTCGACGATCCTGAACTGCCGCGGCGGCTCGCGCGGGCTTTCGACATGCATCCGTGGGTGCGGCAGGTGGAGCGGGTGAGCCTCGCGCATCCCGCGGCCGCGACGGTGACGATCGCCTGCCGCGAGCCGGTGGCGATGGTGGGCGTGCAGGGCGGCCTCCTGGCGATCGACGCCGAAGGAGTCGTGCTGCCGAGCGCCGACTTCACCGCCGAGGCGGCGGCGACCTATCCGCGGATCGCCGGCATCGAGTCGAGCCCGCAGGGGCCGGAAGGATCGGCCTGGGGCGACCCGGCGGTCGAGGAGGCTGCTGCCCTCGCCGTCGCGATCGGTCCGGAATGGCAATCGCTCGGGCTTGTCGAATGCCGCCCGGTCGGCAAGGCGGCTTTACGTCGCTGGGAGTTGCTGGGGCCCGAGTCGCGGCGGATCGTGTTCGGGTCGGCGCCGGGACGGGAGGTGGCCGGCGAGCCGGGGGCCGCCGCCAAGGTCGCGCGACTGCGGATGCTCGCCGCCGACGCCGCAGCGGCCGCGGCCGGGCAACTCGACCTCACGCAGGCGGCCGACGATGCGTCGGGCCGATCGATTCCATCGATCCCCGCGCCGTGACGCGTGCCGTCAGGCCTCCAGCACGAGCCGGCGGACGGCCTGAAACAGCGGGTGTTCGGCCGACCGGCACCATTCGAAGAGCACCGCCTCGGTCGTGGTGGGAATCGCGCCCGAGGCCGTGAGACGTTCGATCGCCGTGTCATGGTCGATACGGTGCCGCGAGACGACCGCGTCGACCGCCACGAAGACGGTCCAGCCGCGGGCGAGCAGGTCGAGCGCCGTCTGAAGGACGCAGACGTGTGTCTCCAGACCGCACAGCACCGCCGTCTCGACGTCGGATGGCAGCGATGCGACGAACTCGTCACAGCCCAGGCAACTGAACGCCATCTTGGTCACGGCTGGCGGCAGCTTGGCGGCCAGGGAGGACGGCGTGGGCCCGAGACCTTTCGGGTATTGCTCGGTGAGGATGGCGCGGACGCCGAGCAGGCCGGCGGCACTCGCCAGCCGCGTCGCCCGGTCGACCACCTGGCCGCCGTCGGGCATGGCGGCGAGGAGCCGCTCCTGGATGTCGACGACGCACAGCAGGGACGTGGCGGGATCGAGCCGCATGGCAATGCTCCGCAGGGGACCGAACGAAGACGGGCATCATACCGCGTCGGTCGCGGGATCCGTGGCCCCGAGACCTGCGAGCGCGAAGCCGCCCCGCGGCATGAACGAGAGGGTGCGGCCGGTCTCGGAGTCGATGCCGATCGTCAGGTCGAGACGGTCCGGCGGCAGTGCGGCCGCCGCCCGTTCGGGCCACTCGACGAACACCCAGACCGGCCCGGCCGTCGCCTCGTCCCAGCCGATCTCCTCGAGGTCGGCGGCGCCGGAGAGCCGGTAGAGATCGGCGTGCACCAACCGCCGCGGCCCGCCCTCCCGGGGCGGAACGGCGTGGACGTGGATCAGGCCGAACGTCGGACTGACGACCTCGGCCGGATCGAGGCCGACCGCCGCGGCGACCGCCTTCACGAGCGTCGTCTTGCCCGCCCCCAAGTCTCCGGAGAGCGCGATGAAGGCGCGGGCCGGCAGCGCCGCCGCGAGCCGGGCCGCGAGCGGCGCGACCGCCGCCTCGTCGCGGATCCGGATCGTCGTCGCGCCGGGGAGATCAGCCGCCGAAGTCATGGACAAACCCCTGCGGCTCGAGCGGCCGCCGGCCTCCGGCCGCATCGACGGCGACGAGGCCCGGTTCGGCGACGACCTCCCCGATGATCGCGGCGGTCAGGGAGAAAGGCGGGCTCGGCGCCGCGGCCACGAGCGCCCGGGCGTCGGTCGGCGGCAGGGCGAGGATCAGTTCGAAGTCCTCGCCGTCGACGAGGGCGTGGTCGAGCGGCGACCGGGTGTCGCCCGGGCGGGCGGCCATGCGGACGGCGTCGTCGTGGATCGGCACGTCGGTCAATCGCACCACGGCGCCGGCCCGGCTGGCGGCGAGCAGTCGCGAGAGGTCGAGCGACAGGCCGTCGCTGATGTCGATGGCGGCGTGCACGGTGAACCGTTCGGCGATCGCCAGCGCCTCGCGGCAGCGGGGCCGCACGGCCAGATGGCGGCCGAGCAGGCTGCCGCCGCAGGGGCCGGTGACGACGAGCAGGTCGCCGGGCCGCGCGCCGTCGCGCCGCCAGGCGCGACCCGGGGGCACGCTGCCCAGCGCCGTCACGCTCACCACCAGCGGGCCATCCCAGGCGTTGGTGTCGCCGCCGGCCAGCGCGCAGCCATGCGCCGCGCAGATCGCCTCGATGCCCTCGAGGAGGCCGCGGGCGATCGTGTCGCCGTTTGTCCGCGGCAGGCAGACGGCCACGAACACCGCCTCGGGCCTGGCGGCCATCGCCGCCAGGTCGCTCAGGCTGACGGCGACCGACTTGTGGCCGACGGCCTGCGGCGGGCAGTCGGGGCCGAGCACGAAGTCGACGCCCTCGGTGAGCATGTCGACCGTGACGACGGTCCGGCGCATGGCCGGCGGCCGCAGCACCGCGGCGTCGTCGCCCGGCGGCACCTCGAGCCGTGGATCGGCCGGCATGCGGGCGACGAGGCTGGCGACGAAATCGGTTTCCACGCGGCAAGTGTAGGCGGCCGATCGCGCGCCGTCATGGAGGGGCGGCGGGCAACGCGTTTTCAACGTGTCGAATCCGGCCTGGATCGTGTGATGGCTGGCCGAACGAGCCCGCGACTGGAACAATGCCCGTATGAAGCTCGGACTGCTCGGTATCGACGCCCGGATCGCGGAAGTGGTGGCCGCCGCCATCGGCCGCGGCGACACGCTCGTCGTCGCCTGCGATCTGCCCGTGGACGGTTCCCTTGCCGCCGTCGTGCCCACGACCGTCCCACGGACGGCCGTCTGGCAGGATCTGCTCGATCCGCAGGCGTGTGACGCCGTGCTCGTCGGCCGCGACGGTTGGAGCGAGTCCCGCGCCGACGCGGTGCGGGCGCTCGTGCAGGCCGGACGCACGCTGCTCGTCGGCCATCCGCCCTGCCTGTCGATGCTCTGGGCCTACGAGCTCGACATGATCCGCGGCGATGTGGGCGGGCGGCTGCTCCCCTGCCTGCCCGACCGGCTCCATCCCTTCATCCACCGGCTCCAGGAGGCGATTCGGGCCGGGCTCGCCGGCGCCGCGCCGGCTGGCCCCGTCGAGACGATCTCGATGGAGCGGCGGCTGGCCGACCGCTCCCGCGAGCGGGTGCTCGATGCGCTCGCTGCGGATGTCGACCTGGTGCGGGTCTTGGTGGGCGAGCCCTCCCGGCTTTCGACGCTCGGCGGGGCCGAAGGCGAGTCAGCATGGGGCGCGCTCGCCGTCGGCTTCTCCGGCCCCGCGCAGGTGCCCGTTCGCTGGCAGGTCGCCCGCGGCGGTGAGCCCGGGCTGTCGATCAGCCTCGTGCACGCGCAGGGCCATTGCTCGGTCACGATTCCCGACGACTCCCGTCTCCCCTGGACCTGGTCCGGTCCGGAGCCCGCCACCGCCACGTTCGATCGCGGGGCGACGCTGCTCGACCTGCTCCACGGTGTCGCACCGGGCTCCGACCCGGCGCCTGCCGCCTGGTCCGATGCCGCGCGGGCCATCGAGCTGACGGAGACCGTGCCGCGGAGCCTCGCCAAGGGGCGTTCGATCGAGCTGCACCAGGAGGAGTTTTCCGAGCTGGGCACATTCCGCGGCACGATGGCCTCGCTGGGCTGCGGCCTCGTGCTCGCGGCGCTCTTCGTGCTGGTCTTGGCCACGCTCGTTGGCGGCATCGCGCGAGAGTCGGGCTGGGCCTGGGGCGAGCGGCTCGCGGGCATCTGGCCGCAAGTTGTGCTCGCGGTGCTCGGGCTCTTTCTGGCGATGCAGCTCCTGCCCCTGCTCGTCGGCGATGCGACTCCCCGCTCTCGCGAGGGGGCGCCGGGGGGCCGCCGCCGGGACGAGTGATTGTTGAGGAATTCCGGCCGCCGCCGCACGGCCCGTCGGCTCGCGCACCGACTGCCTGCTTCCGCCCGCGGGCCGGCCTCCGACTGGGAAAACTGTGCCGGCGGCCGGCAGGCCGCTGGACCACCGGCCGCGACCTTCCGATCCACAGGGCAGGGTGTGGGATGGGCTCGACGCGGGCCTGTTGCTCACCGCCCGGCCCGGCAGTCGCCCTCCAGGATGGCGGGCCGGCCAGTGATTCGGGAGCCGTTCGTTCATGCGTCGTCCGTGGACTCTCCTTCCGCTCGTGGCGCTCGTCGCACTGGCCACGGCGGCGTCGCCGGCCGCGGCGGTGGAGGGGCGGCGAACCGCGATCGTGCGGGCCATCGAGTCGCAGCGCGACAGCGTCGTCAACATCCACGGTCAGAAGCTCGTCCCGAATCCCGACGACGAGTCAGCCGGTGAACTGAAGCGGGTCAACGGCATGGGCACGGGGGTGATCATCGACCCCCGGGGCTACGTCGTCACGAACTACCACGTGGTCGAGGGCGTCCGCCGGATCGAGGTCACGCTCGCCTCCGGCAAGACCACGTCCGCGACGCTCGTTTCCCACGATCCCCGCACCGACCTCGCGGTGATCAAGATCCAGTCCGACGCTCCGCTACCGGTGATCACGATCGGGACGTCGTCCGATCTCATGATCGGGGAGACGGTGCTCGCCCTCGGCAATGCCTACGGCTACGAGCACACGGTCACCCGCGGCATCATCTCCGCCCTGCATCGGGACGTCGAGGTGAGCCGCACGCAGCGATACGACAACCTCATCCAAACCGACGCCAGCATCAACCCGGGCAACTCCGGCGGTCCGCTGCTGAACATCAACGGTGAGATGATCGGCATCAACGTGGCGGTGCGCGCCGGGGCGCAGGGGATCGGCTTCGCGATTCCCGTCGACCGGGTGCTCGAGGTCGTGGCGGAGCTGCTGTCGGTGGAGCGGGTCGATCGCACCTGGCATGGCATCGTGGCCCGCAACGACGGGCCGCGAGGCGTGATCGTCGAGGCGGTCCACCGGCAGAGCCCGGCGGAGACCGTCGGCGTACGTGCAGGCGATGTCATCACGCAGATCGGCGAGATGCCCGTGTCGCGGCCACTCGACATCGAGCGCGGCCTGCTCGGCCGGCGGGCCGGCGAGAGCGTGGCGCTGATCGTGATGCGGTCCGGCGCGGAGGAGAAGCTCGACCTGTCGCTGGCGGCCCGCCGCGACAGCCTGTCACTCGAGGAACGGTGCTGGAAAGAGATCGGCCTCAGGCTCGAACCGATGGCCGCTGCGAAGGTGCAGCGGCTTCAATCGCGGTATCGGGGCGGCCTGCTCGTCACCGATGTCCGCGAGGGCGGGCCGGCCCACGAGCAGGGCATCCGCCAGGGCGACATCCTGGTCGGCCTGCATGTCTGGGAGACGATCCTGCCCGACAACGTCTCCTACATCCTCGACAAAGCCGAGGAGGAGCACTTGAACCCGATCAAGTTCTACGTGCTCCGCGGCCGCGAGACGCTCTTCGGGCACATCGTCTCCGAGACGATCCGCCGCTGACGCCCGCGAACGCACAACGCGGGCTCGGGTGGTCCCACGGAAACCGACGGTCGGCTAGCACGAAGGGGCAGCCGTCGGGTATACGAGGGACATGCGTGCCGAAGTCATCGCCATCGGGGACGAACTGACCACGGGCCAGCGGCTCGACACCAACAGCCAGTGGCTGTCGGCCGAGTTGGGCCTGCTCGGCATCCCCGTCCACTTCCACACCACCGTCTGCGACACGGTCGAGGACGGCGTCGAGGCCTTTCGCATTGCGGTCGACCGCGCCGACGTCGTCGTGGCGACCGGGGGCCTCGGGCCGACGGCCGACGACCTCACCCGCGACGTGATCGCCGCCGTGGCCGGCGTGGATCTCGAGCTGTCGCCGACGGCGCTTCGCGCGGTAGAGTCGCGGTTCGCGCGGCGGGGCGTGGCGATGCCGGAGAGCAACCGCCGGCAGGCCGTCTTTCCGCGTGGCACCCGCATCATTCCCAATCCCGACGGCACGGCGCCCGGGATCGACCTCGACATCCGTCGGGCCGACGGACGCACGTCGCGGGTCATCGCGCTGCCGGGCGTGCCGGCGGAGATGCGGACGATGTGGCACGGCACGGTGGCTCCGGCCCTGGCGGCGGTCCTGCCGGAGGCGGGCGTCTTCGTCCATCGGCGGATCAAGTGCTTCGGGGCCGGCGAGAGCGCGGTCGAGGCGCTCCTGCCCGACATGATCCGCCGCGGCCGCGACCCGCTCGTCGGGATCACGGCGCACGAGGCCACGATCACGCTGCGGATCGTCGCCCGCGGCCTCGACGAGGCGGAATGCCGGGCGAAAATCGCCCCTACGGAGCGAACGATCCGGGAGTGCCTCGGCGGCCTGGTGTACGGCGTGGAGGACGACGAGGTGGAGGACGCCGCACTGCGGGCGATCGCCGCCGCCGGCGAGTCGCTGGCCACGCTCGAGATCGCCACGCAGGGCCGCCTGGCGGCGGGGCTCGCGCGGGCCGCGGCCCGGTGGCAGGCCGAGCCGGTCCAGCCCGGGGCTGCGCCGGGGGGCTTTGTGGGCGGTGGCGTCGAGACGGCCGGCGTCAGCGCCGCCGTCGAGCTGCTCGCCGAGCGGGTGCGGGCCGAACGTGGGGCGTCGCTGGGGCTCGCCATCGGCCCGGTCCGGCCCGGCCCCGAGGGCCGGAGCGTCGTCGACATCGCCCTGGTGGGCGGCGGGCGGGTGGAGCGGATCGAGCATATGCTGGGGGGAGGTCCTGAAATCGCCGTTTCGCGGGCCGCCAAGACCGCCGTGGATCTGGTCCGCCGACGTCTCGCCGGCCGCAACGACACCCCATGAACTCCGCCGGCTCTTCCGAGGACAGGTCCGGCTCGTCACGGTCTTCCGATCGGCGCACGCTGATCCTGTTCGCCGGTTTCGTCACGCTCGTGGGTCTGATCGTCTGGCCGTCGCTGGCCGGACGCGTGCAGTATGCGAAGACCCGCGCCGAGCTGGCGGCCATCCGCGACGCGGCGGCGGGAGCCGAACTGCGGTCGGTGGGCAAGCTCTTCACGACGCTCGCGCGGGTCATCGGCCCGGCGGTGGTGAACGTCACGAGCAAGCGCCGGTTGCGGTCGCTCGCCGACGAAATCGCTTCCCTGCGGGGCGAGTCGCAGGGGGGGGCGACGGACGAGTCGGTGGGGTCGGGCGTGGTCGTCGAGGCGGACGGCCTGATCATCACGAACTACCACGTGGTCGCGCGGAGCGACCAGATCGACGTCGCCCTGGCCGATGGCCGGCGGTTCGAGGCCGCGCTCGTGGGGGCCGACGCAGCCACCGATCTCGCGGTGCTGCGGATCGACGCCACCGGTTTGCCGACGGCGGAGTGGGGCGACAGCGACTCCATCGAGGTCGGGGAGATGGTGTGGGCCATCGGCAACCCCTTCGGGCTCGACCGCACGATCACCTACGGCATCGTCAGCGCCGTGGGCCGCCGCGGCGTCGTCGACAATCCATTTCAGGAGTTCCTCCAGACCGACGCGTCGATCAATCCGGGCAACTCGGGCGGGCCGCTCGTCGACGTGCATGGCCACGTCGTGGGCATCACGACCGCGATTGTCGGCAAGGGGTTTCGGGGGATCGGCTTCGCCATCCCGAGCAACACCGCCCGCCGGGTCTGCGAGGAGATCCGCACGACGGGCCACGTCGAACGCGGCTATCTGGGGATGGCCCTGCGGGAGCTGCCGGGAGGGGCCGCGGCGGCTCCGGGGGCGGTCGTGGCGGCGATCGAACCCGGCTCGCCGGCGGCGGCGGCGGGCGTGCGGCCGGGCGACGTCGTCCTCTCCTTCGACGGCGAGCCGATTATGGAGCCGGCCGCATTCGTGCTGCTCCTGACGCGGGCGCCGGTCGGCACCGAGGCGTTGCTCGGGATCATGCGCGACGGCGAGCCGCTGACGCTCACCGTGAAGGTGGGGCGGCGGCCGCATGACACATGATCGGGGAAGAGCGCAGGCCGCGGATCAGCCGGCCGCGCCGCCTTCGCCGGACGGCTTCTCCTCGGCCGTCGGTTCGTCGAGCATCTTGGCGAAGTTGAAGTCGTCGTCGCCGAAGCCGCCCTTGAAGGAGAAGCCGAAGTCGCCGCCGGCCGGCTCGGGCTTGGGGGCCGCTGCCGCCGCGTCCCGCGGCGCGGCCGGCCGCTCCACGGCCGTGCCCTGCGGCCTGGCTTTCAGCGCCGCAGAAACGCCGGCCAGCCAGTCGCCGGCCGGGAAGGCGTAGGGACGGAACTTCTCGAGCGTGCCCGTCTCCTCGTGGATGAAGAGGGCCCGTTGGGGCCCGAGCTTCACCGCGGCGGGGCTGTCGACGAGCTGGCTCGAGTCGGAGCCGCTCATCTGGAAGAGCACCCGCAGCTCGAACTCCTTGAGCGTGCCACGGTCGAACGTGCGCTGGAGGTTGGTGAGCGAGTCGCACCAGATCAGCAGGTGCACGCCGACTCCCGGGCCGTCCTTGAGGAGCGTGACGAGGTTCTGCGCCGGCGTCGCCTTCTGCTCGCCGCCCAGGGCGGAGTAGCCGAAGTCGTTCTCGTCGCGCCGCAGCTCGCGGAAGCGGCCCAGGTCGCGGATGATCACGAAGACCGCCTCGCCGTCGAGCACCTGCTCGTCGATGCGGCGGCGGACCTCCGCGGCCAGGCGGGCCATGGCGTCTCCGACGCCGAGCCGGCCGACCAGTTCCGTCTCGTGGGGCAGGGCCGGCGCCAGCTTCGCGAGCATGATGTCGGGCTTTTCCTCGGCGATCGCCGGCTCGAGCACGACGAACCGGCCCGGCCGGCCGAGCGCGCCGCCCGGGTGCGGGTCGTGAGCGGCCGCCAGGCTCACCAGCGCCATCGCCAGCAGGCTCACGCCGAGATCCTCGCGCTGGCCGACGATGAGCAGATTGGCCCCGCCTTGCCGGCGGAAGATCGCGGCCGTCGGATCCTTGATGGCGATGGCGTCGCCGAGCCAGGCCAGGGGCGCCAGCAGCGGCTTGCCGGAGACGGTGCCCGACGTCAGCAGCTCCGAGAGCAGCGCGTTGCCCGCGGGATCGGCCGCCTCGTTGCCGTCGAACACGATCCGGGGCAGCGGCGGGATGTCGGTGCGCCGGTCGGCGAGCTGCCGCAGCGCCCCGAGATAGCGCTCGCGCCGCTCCTCATTCAAGAACACCACCTGGAACGGGCTGTTCCCGGCGACCATGCCGTTGGCGTCGTTGTAAATGGCCTCGCCGGGCCGTGTCAGCAGCCGGGCCGCGGTGTTCTCCTCGCTGAGAATCAGGCTCGAATCGGCCTCGTTGCACTGCAGCGCCACCCGCACGGCCATCTGCCCCATCGTGGCCCGCGGCAGGCTGTAGGAGCCGCCGAGGGTCTGCGAACCGAGGATCACGTGCATGCCGAACGCCCGGCCCTGCCGCACGAGGCGGTCGAGAATGAGCGACGCGTCCTGGGCGATCTTGTCGTCCTCGACGAAGATCTCCTGAAACTCGTCGATCACCAGCAGGATCCGCGGCATCGGCTCGCCCGTCCCGGCCGCGCGGAAGCCCGCCACGTCCTGGACGGCATGCTCGCGGAAGAGATCACCGCGCCGCTTCAGCTCACGATCGAGCTGCTCGAGCACCGACAAGCCGAATTCCCGCTCGCTCTCGATGGCGATCACCCTGGCATGCGGCAGCTTGTAGTGGTCGTAGAGCTTGAACTCGACACCCTTCTTGAAGTCGATCAAGTAGAACTGGATCTCGTGCGGGCTGTAGTTGAGCGCGAGGCTCGTGATCAGCGCGTGCATGAGGGTCGACTTGCCGGAGCCCGTCTTGCCGGCGATCAATGCGTGCTGGCTCGTGCCCTTGCCGAGCCGGAAATACTGCAGCTTCTTGGCGCCGGCGGGCCCCAGGGGAGCGAGCACCTCGCCGGCGGTGCTCCCGGTCCACCATTCCTCCTCCTTGGGCGCGACCCGGTCGAAGGGCACCTCCACCCGCTTGGCGGCCTTCGCCGCCTTGCCCACCCGCTGGATGATCCGGGTGAAGACCTCGTCGCTCGGCGGCTGCTCCACCGTCAGCGGCCACTTGCCGAACTCGGGATCGCTCCAGGTGAAGACGCCGTCCTTGAGCGTGAGCACGGTGGCGTGCTTCTCGAGGTCGCCGAGCGAGAAGTTCGCCGGCAGTGTCTGGGAGGCGTCGACCGAGACGATCGTGTAGACGCCACAGCGGGCGCCCGAGGCGGCGATGCTCGCCAACCGCCGGGCGCTCGTCTCGGTGAAGTTGGCCGGGAAGTTCGCCACGACCACGAAGCGATAAGGTTCCGGCACCTCGGCCGCCGCGTTGTAGGCCCCGATCGATTCATACTCGTTACGGAGATACTTCTGGATCACGAGTTCGATCTGCTCGGTGATGTCGGCGAGGCACTGCTCGATCTGCGGCGGCTCGGTCCAGATCCGGCTGGTGACGAGCAGCTCGTCGTAGTCGGCGAGGTGCATGAAGCCGGCGAACTGCTTGCCGAGGCCGAGCGCGTCGATGATCGTGAAGCGCGCCTGCCCGGCCGGGACGCCCGAGGCGATCCGCAGCATGAGCCCCTGCATCATCTCGGAGGAGGTCTCCTTCTGGTCGGCCGACGTCTTCACGAGCACCGACGCGGCGACCGGGAAGGGGAGCGTGGCCGGCTGCCGCCAGGCGGTGGGGCCGAAGGCGTTGAGTTCGGGGCGGGCGGAGAGCCCGCCGGGCACCTTCTCGAGCGAGAGCGCGAGCCCGCCAAAGCGCAGGCCGGGGGGCGCCACGCCCGGCAGCGGCACGTCGTCGCGCTCGAGGTCGCTCCACGGCCTGAAGGCCTCGGCGTCGAGGCGGGAGGCTTCGTCATAGACCGCCCCCGTCTCCGTGCGGGCCGCCTTCCAGACCGACGTCATCTCGGCCCAGCGGTCGTCGCGGCGGCGGTCCGCCGCCGCGAGCCGCTCGTCGCGCTGTCGCGTGAGCGTCTGGACCCGCTCGTCGCGGGCCGCCGCGAGCTCCTGGAGTCGGGCGGGATACTTCTCCGCCGCCGCTTGGAGAACGGCCTCCCGCCGCTTCATGATCTTCGCCACCGCCTCGGCATACTTCGACGCGACTTCGGCGAGCTGTTGGTCCCGCTTCGTGGCCGCCGCGGCCACCTCGGCCACGGCCTTGTCGCTCCGTTGCCGCGACTCCTCGGCGAAGGCGGCGTCGAGCGCCTCGAGTTGCGTATCGTGCCGCTGCTTGATGAACTCCGTGCCGGCCGCGATGCACTGCCGCGTCTGCACGATCGTCGCCTCGAGTTCGCTGCGGAGCGCCCTGGCCTGCTCGCGAGCGGCCTTCCGCATCCGGCCGATCTGCCAGAAGCCGGCTCCCGCGCCGATGCCCGCCAGGCCCACGAACGCGGCGCCTGCGGCCGCGATCCGCGTGGAGGCCTCGCCCGGCACGAGCATGAATGCCGCGGCGCCGGCGACGGCTCCGAGGACCACGGGCAGGAGACCCGCGGCGGCCGCCGTGCCCTTCGAGAAGGCGAGGGCCGCCGTCTTGAGCCCCACGAGAGACGTCGACCGTTCGGTGACCGCCGCCCGCAGGGCCTCGAGCCGGGCCAATGCCTCGGCGGGGGCCACGGGCTCGGCCGGCGTGTCGGCTTCGGCCGGCGTCGTGACGGTCAGGCCCCAGGCGGCGACCGCCTTGAAGGTGCGTCCGTCGGCCTCATCGAGCTGGCCGGCGGCGGCGGCCAGGTCCTTCTCCGCCTTACGGAGAAGCTTCGTCGGCGCCTTGCGCCGCTCCTTGAAGACTTCCTTGGCCGAGCCGGCCTCGAAGCGGGCCTCCTCCTGAATGTCATGGGTCTGCTTTTCGCAGGTGCGCTGGATCTTCGCAGTGAACCCCTGCCGTTGCGTGTCGAGCTTCGCCGTCTCGGCCTTCGCGTCGGCCTCGGCCTTGGCGATCACGGCCTTCTGCTCGCGCTGCGTCGCGGCGGTGTCACGTTCGTATTCCTGCTCGGTCGCGGCGAGCGCCGCCTCCGCCTCCGCGCGGGCGGCCGTGGTCGCGGTCTCGTGTTCCGCCGTGATCTCGTGCTCGAGCTTGTAGCGGTCCGCCGAGGCCTGCCGGAGGCGGGTCATCTGTGCCCGAAGCACGGCGGGATCGTAGGCGTTCGTCTGGCTCACGTCGGTAATTCTCTGGGAAGACACGTGTTGCTCGGGGCGATGAAGAAAGGACTGGAGGTCGATGCGGGGCTGAGGACCGGGAGGCTGCAGTGCGGCCCGACGCCGGCCGTCACCGAGCCGGTCAGAGGTCGTTCGTGTCGCTCACGTCTCGCGTCGCGCGGGCGAGCACCTCGGCCAGCCTGCCGATGGCTTCGAGCGTCTCCTTGACCTTCGGCGCGAGGGGCTCGATGTGCTCTCTGTGGAAGGCGCGGGCCGTGGCGTCGTCCCAGGTCTCGCGGGCCGCCTCCCACTTGATGTGCAGCTGCTTCAGCGCGAGCGCCAGCTTCGAGGCACCGCTCGAGAGATCGGCCCTCATGCGCCGCTCCCGTCTGGAACGCCTGGCGCCGGGGCACCCCCGGCGGGCGGGGAGGCCGCCGGGGTGTCCGCGTCGGCGGGCCGGGCCATCGAGGTTTCGGAGCCGCCACCCGCGGCGGAGGCCGGCGTTGCCGTATGGGTGTAGTGATCGAGCGCCTGCAGCATCCGTTCGAGCCTGGCCAGTGCCCGCGGACAATCGATGTCGATCACTTCGCGAAACCGGGTGAGCCGCACGCCCGTCTCCTGCATCTGTTGCCGCACCACCGGCGTCCACCGGCGCACGGCCTCCGCCTTGGCCTCCGCGCGGGCGAGCTTCTGCTTGGCACGCTCGAGCGCCTTCTTCTCCTCCATGCAAGGCGGCTCGTTGTTGCCGACCTTCTTGTAGGTGCGGCAGTTCTGCAGGTCCTTCATCGCCTGGTTGACGCCCTCGGCGGCACGGCGGACCTCGACCTTCCAGTAGGCGGCCTGGTCGACGCAGATCCAGTCGACCACCCGCTGCGCCTGCATCTCCACCTCGCCTACGCCCTGGCCGGACTCGTGGCCGAACGAGGCGAGGGCCGCCTTGACGAAGGCGATGGTGTCGATCGACTTGACGTCCGCCTGGGTTGACATGCTTGCGCCCGCTCCGCTGCCGCTCGTCCGCGATCGCTATTTCTGCTGCTGGTATTCCTCGACCCGTTCCGCCTTGCGGATGAGATACGGGACATAGTCCTCGGTCGCCTCGACGAACCGGGCGAAGGTGCCGAGTTGCTGCTCGAACTGCTCCGTGAACTTCTGCTGCTCCTGGTCCCGCCAGGTGGCGCTCAGCGCGGCCAACTGCCGCTGCACGCCCTGCATCTGGGCGAGCACCTCGGTGCTGAACACCCGCAGGCGGGCGGCGAACCGGCGCAATTCCTGCGGATCGACGATGACCTGACCCATGATCTCGGCCCTGTTTCTGGAGGGAGACGAGCGGGGGCGGCGCGAACCGCCCGACGACGGCTGGAAGACGACCGCCCTCCACATCCGTATGGTATCGGCCCCGATCGGAAAACGCATCGTCGGCGGCGGGGCCGGCCGCTGTCCGGCCGGTCATGCGTCTCTTACACTGCCGGCGTGTGGTTTCCGAGCCGCCGGAATCGCCCGCTCACACGTCCCGAACTTTCCCCGGAGCCCGTGCCCCATGCAGCCGAGCCAGCCCCCCGTCCCCGCCGCACCGAGCGGCCGTCCAGTCGCGGCCCACGCTGGGCAGCAGCCCGGGCCGCATGGCAGCCCCGAGGTTTCGATCTCCCCGGCGACGGGCTGGCACGTCAGCCATCTCTTTTATCGCTTCGATCGCGGCGCGCTCGAGTCTCTGTCAGAGGCGCGCAAGGCCGAGGGACTCGTGGCTTTCGCGGCGGCTCTCGACCCCGCCGTGGCCGGCGGGCCGATTCGGCTGCAGACCTGGATCGTGCCGGGCCAGAAGGCCGACTTCGGCGTCATGGCGCTGGACCCGGACCCGCTCAAGGTCGACGCCGTTCACCAGCGGCTCCTGTCCGGGCCGCTCGGGCCGGCGCTCGTACCGACGTATTCCTTCATCGGTTTGACTGAAGTGAGCGAGTACGTGCCAAGCGTCGAGCAGTACGGCGATCGTCTCGTCGAGGAGGGGGAGACCCGCGACAGCCCCACCTGGAAGGCGAAGGTGCAGGGCTATGCCGCCCGCGAGGACCACATGCGCCGGGCCCGGCTCGAGCCGGAGATGCCCCCCTGGCCCAACGTCTGCTTCTATCCGATGAACAAGAAGCGGAAGGTCGGTGAGAACTGGTTCACGCTTCCCTTCGCCGAGCGGAGCCGCCTGATGGCCGAGCATGGGCGGTCGGGCATGGCCTTTGGCGGACGGGTGACGCAGTTGATCACGGTGAGCGTCGGGCTCGACGACTGGGAGTGGGGCGTGACGCTCTGGGCGCGGCGGCCGGAGTTCTTGAAAGAGATCGTCTACACGATGCGATTCGACGAGGCCAGCGCCCGCTACGCGGAGTTCGGGCCGTTCTACACGGGCTACGTGGCCACGCCGGCCGAGATCCTGGCGCACTGCCGGGTGGGCTGATCCGACCGGCGGGGCCGCGGCGAGAGCGGGAGAATCAGCGGGCCGGATCGGCGGCGGCCGACAACACCATGTCGACTTTCGTGCCCGATGGCGGGACCCGCCCGGTGAAGGCCTCGAAGAGGAGCGCGTCGTTCGACTGCGAGCTTTCGATCGGGATGTCGAGCATCGCCGTGGGAAAGTTTGACACGCAGACCAGGTCGCCGCCGTCGGCCTGGTAGTGCTCGGTGCCGTCGGCGGGGTCCTTCCAGAAGGTGCTGCCAGCGAAGACCCAGTCCTCGCGCATGCGGGCGCCGGTGCGGGTGTCGCGGATCCAGTCCTGGCCGGCCGCCTCGCGGACGCTCCCGTCTTCGGCCCGCCACCGCATCCTCACGCGGACGACCGGTCCCGATGCGGGCACGTATTCCGGCTGGAAGGAGACCGGCTTGCCCGGCACGAGGCCGACGGCCAGGAGCGCCGCATGCACGAGCCGGGCCGACGACCGGGCGGCCACGACCGACTCATGCTCCTTCGAGCCCTTCGTGCAGGCGAAGTATTCGATGGGGCCCCTGTCGATCGCGACGGTGCAGCCGACGACCACCGCCTTGGCGACCGGGTCGATCCAGACCTCCTCGTCCGGGGCCAGACGCTTGAGGCCGGCCGGTCGCGGTGGGCCGCCGGCAGGTTCCGGCTCCGCCACCAGGACCGGCCCCGGGACGAACGCCGCGACGAGGAGGGCAGCGATGAAGAAATCGCTCGAGTGCCGGGGCAAGGACGCTGGCATCGGGAGAAATCGCGGGTGCGAGAGCGGGAAGGCGGGTCGTGGTGGGTGACGAATCCCTGGGGTACCATAACCGACCCTTACGGCAGGGGCGAATCCCCGTCGGCTCGATGCGATCCTCCGGCACGGACAGTTGATTCATGGTGACGACCAATACCGAGACGAAGCGGCAGGGAAAGTCCTCCGGGGGCAAGCGGAAGAAGAAGCGGGGTGAACGGGAGGCTGTGGATCTGCAGCCGGCCGACGCCGGCGTCGCGACTTCCGCGAGCAGGCCCGGTGCCGAGGCGCCGCGGCGGTCGCTTGCGGTCGGTGGCCGCGCTGCCATCGGTCGAGTTCGCGGCCTCGCCGAAGAGAGTGAGTCGCTCGACGTGCGCCGACAGCTTCGCGGGCTCGCGCGACAGATCGAGCGGGGCCGCGGCAACGCCACGCAGATGGGCCTGACCGAGGCCGCGATCGGCGGCTGCCTCGACGAGGCGGAGACGGTGGCGCCGCGGGAAAGGTGGCTGCTCTGCGAGGCGGCCGCCTGGGGATTGGCCTGGCTCGCGGGGGCGAAGCGGGCCGGCGGCTCGGCTGGCGGGTTGCTCGAGCGGCTCGTGCGTGCTGCGCGGGCGGCGCAGGGGCCGTTGGCATCCGGCGAGACGCTCCCCGCCCGGTTCGCCGTGACGCTCGCCGGTCTCTTCGCCGACGTCGACATCTGCAGAAGCCTCGATCGCGATGCGCTCGCCGCCGTGCGCGGCGAGATCGCACGGCTGGTCTCCGCCGAGGGCACCGTCGGCCTCCGCGGCTCTGCGCAGACCGTGGAGCGGGTGGCGCGGTGGGCGGCGATCCGCGAGGCCGCCGCCGCGACCGGAGCGCCCGCCTGGCCGGACGAGACCGAGAAAGGCTTCGCCGCGGCCGTGGCGACGGCGGTGCGGCTCCTCGGGAACCGGGGCCGCGGCATCGTCGGTTCGGGCCGCATGCCCGCGATCTTCTCCGACCCGCTGCTCGTGGCGGCCGCGGCATCGGATCGCAAGCGCGTCCGCCGAACGGCGGAGGCGATGCAATCCAAGAAGTCTGAGACAAGAGCACGACGACGCGGCGCCGACGCGGCCGCGGAAAAGCTGCTCCCCCGCGATCTCCACGACGCCGCCGCGGCCACGGCCATCATCCGCTCGGGATGGGGCGGTGAATCGATCCGCGTGCTGGTGCAGTATCGCGACTCGCTGCCGCACCTCGAGATCGCCGTCGGCGACCGGCTGCTCGTGGACGGTGCCTGGGGCTGGTCGGCCGCCGCCGATGGCCGCTCGCTCGAGGCCGAGGGGCCGTGGGCGGTGAACTGCTTCGAGTCGGACAAAAAGGCGACTTTTCTCGAGATCATCGCCCCCTTGTCGGACGGGCTGCAGCTCGACCGGACGATCGTGCTCCTGCCGCACGACCGGATCCTGCTGCTGGCCGACGCGATCACGAGGCGATCGGCCGATAGGTCTGCCAACCTGCCGTTCGCCCAGGAGGGCCTGCGGCTCGTGTCGATGGTGCCTTTGGCCGCGGGGCTCGAGGGAAAGCCGGCCGAGGAGACCCGCGAGCTTTTCATTCGCGACACGAAGCCGCGGGTCATGGCGCTGCCGCTGGGGTTGCCGGAGTGGCGGTCCGCCGGCGTCGGCGGCGTCGAGGCGACCGTCGACGGGCTCGTCCTCGAGCAGCGATCGGCCGGATCACGGCTCTACGCGCCGCTGTGGCTCGATTTGGATCCCGAGCGTCACGGGCGGCCGCTCACCTGGCGGCAGCTCACCGTCGCCGACACCCGGCAGAACCTGCCGCCCCATCAGGCCGTCGGCTTCCGCGTGCAGTCGGGGCTCGAGCAGTGGCTCGTCTACCGGTCGCTGGACGAGCCGCGAAACCGCACCGTGCTCGGCTGCAATCTGTCGTGTGACTTCGTGATCGGCTCGATCGGCAAGATGGGCGCCGTCGAGCGGGCGATCGAGATCGACTGACTCGTCGCGAGGCGCGGATGGATGAATCGGACGCGGCCTTGGACCGTTGCCGGGAGAACCTGGTCGCCGTTCGGGCCCGGATCGCCGCGGCCTGCGGCCGCGCGGGCCGGTCGGTCGCCGATGTGCGGCTCGTGGGCGTGACGAAATACGTCTCGGCCGACCTGGCGGCCCTGCTCGTGCGGGCCGGATGCCTCGATCTCGGCGAAAGCCGGCCGCAGTCTCTTGTGCAGAAGGCCACAGCGTTGTCCGCCGCGGGCGGTTCTGCGGAGTCGCCGCGCTGGCACCTGATCGGCCACCTGCAGCGAAACAAGCTTCGCCGCACGCTGCCGTGGCTTTCGCTCCTCCATTCGCTCGACAGCCAGCGGCTCCTCGAGGCTCTTCAAGCGGAGGCGGCCCTCGCGGGCCGGCACTGCGACGTGCTCGTGGAGGTGAACCTGAGCGGAGACGCGGGGCGAACCGGTCTGCCGGAGGCAAAGGTGCCCGCCATGCTCGAAGCGGCCGCTGGCCTGGAGCATGTCCGCGTCTTGGGGCTGATGGGGATGGCGTCGCAGCCCGACGCTGCCGACAGCGGCGCGGCCCGGCGGGAGTTTGCCCGGCTCCGCGAGCTTCGCGACGCGGTGCGCAGGGGACTGCCGCCGGGCTCGCTCCCCGAGCTGTCGATGGGCATGAGCGGCGACTTCGAGGCGGCGATCCTCGAAGGGGCGACGCTCGTGCGGGTCGGGTCGGCGCTCTGGGAGGGGCTCGCGTAGCGGGCTGGTGGTCGTCGGGCGTGACGGCGCCGTCGGCTACACGATGATGGTGCCGTTCACGACGCCGAGCGATTGGGCGACGGCGTTGGTGGCGGCGCCGAAGTTCCAGTTGAACTTGCTGTTGAAGCTGGCGAACGACATCGAGTAGTCCTTCCCATCGGTGTCTTTGTAGAAAATGGTTCGGCTGCCCCCGTTCAGGTCGACTTGCGCGTCGTTGGCAGAGAAGTCGCCGTTCACGAGAAGCTCCTGCATCGCGAGCATGGCCCGGGGTTCGAGTTGCTCGGCGCCGAGTGGCAACTGTGCGGCCCGCTGCTGTCGAACATGGCTCTGCATCTCTAAAAACCTTTCACGGGCAGGTCATGAGGCGTCGCTAGGGCGGTGCCTTTGGCGGCAACTGGCGCCACACAAATACGGGCGGCGTCGCTTCCGGAAACCGGACGCCCTCGAAAAAACTCCCGAGTTGCGGGGGGCGGCCGCCCGGGCGGGCCGGGTAGAGGACGGCGGCGCGGCCGGCCCGCTACGGTTGCCCGTCGTTGCGGGAGGCGAGACCCTGATGCACGGCCCGCGCGATTCCGTAGTCGATCGTCCGCACCGATCCGTCCACCATCGCCATGCCGCAGGTGGACGGATGGGCGCTCCCGAAGGCGATCGGCTTGGGATCGGTCTCCTGGCTCGTGGGATAGGCGTTGTAGGGATCGAAGCCGGGCGTGTCGGGGTAGGGGGGCACGAAGCCCACGCGGACCACGTCGCGGTCGTGACCGGCGTAGAGGCACTGGTCGTCCCCCTGCTCGTTGCCGCTCTCGACCAGCGCCGGATCGAGGTACTTCTCGCCCAGCAGATAGGTCTTCGAGGTGCCGTCGGTGACGTCGCGAAGCCGCATCATGCTCCGGCGGAAGATGACCCCGTCGGGGGCGCGGGGAGGAGAGTAGGCGTTGAAGAAGTAGTTGATCCAGTCCTGGTCGGTGGCCATGTCTCCGATCTGGACCAAGTCGGGGGATCCGCCGCTCTGGTAGACGAACGGGGGCGCACCGCTGCCCATGCAGGCGGCGTAGTCGCCACGGACAACGAAATCCACCCGCCGCATCACCTCCTGCGGTACCGAAACCACGCGAAACTCGCGGCCCGGGGTGACGGCCCAGAGCTTGGGCGGGCGCCGCGAGGGACAGTTGAAGACCGCCAGCGGCTTCGTGAGCCGCTCCACCGCCTTGTCGGCCTTGGCTTGCGAGTCCTGCATGCCGGCTCCGAGGTTGCGGACGTCGGCCTGCTCGACGAACGGCAGGAGATTGAAGGCCCAGCCGCCAGTCTGCCGCTTGTCGAAGCCCCGGTCGGGATCGCCCACCCATCGCCAGCCCCAGCCCCCCGTGGGCAAGAATCCGAACGCCTGCTCGTGCTGCAGGCTCCCCAGCGCGAGCTGCTTGAGATTGGTCTGACACGCGTTCCGCCGGGCGGATTCCCGTGCCGACTGCACCGCCGGCAGCAGCAGCCCCACGAGCACACCGATGATGGCGATCACGACGAGGACTTCCACGAGTGTCAGGCCCCGGCGGGCCGGCTGCCGCGTCATGGCGACTCTCCCTCCAGCGTGCGGTCCAGGTCGAAGATGCCAAGTCTGGGCTCACGGCCCATGCCGCTCGCCGCCGCCTCCGAGCCGGCGATGACGAGCACGGGAGGCCCAGCGCCGCTCATGAAGTCGAGGCTCTCGATATTCCAGCCGGGCCGCACCTCGTCGAGCGTGGTCGTCGTCGCGATGTCGGAGAATCGCACGCATTCGGCGTCGGCGGTCACCAGGGTTCGATCATCGGGCGGCCAGGCGATGCCAGCCACATCGCGGGCATGGCGGGGAAGCAGCTTGAGCAGTCGTCCCGACTCCGCGTCGATGATCGACACCTGCCCCTTGGTGGTTCCGCAGGCGATCCGCCGCCCGTCCGGAGACCAGGCGAGCGCGACAACGATGCCCTCGTCCGGTGGCAATGTCACGACTGTCCTGCCCCCGCCGGCCGACAACGGCAATGGGTAGACCAGCACGCGCGGCCCCGCGGCGACGGCTAGCCGCTTGTCGGCGGCCGGCGCGAGATGGACCGCGTCGATCGTCCGCTCGAGCCGGTCCACTTCCCGCGCGATCTCGAGCGACGCGTTCCAGTCAAGCAGCCGACCGTCGTTGCAGCCGGCCACGAGCCCTCCGGACGACGTCCAGGCGAGGCTGGTGGTGACGGCCCCATCGATGCGAGGCAGCCGCACGAAATCCGCCGGGCGCTCGTGTCCGCCGGTGCGCTGCGGTTCCGGGGAGGGAATGGCATGCAGTTCGATCGCACCAGACGTGGGGACGGCGGCAAATCGCCCCCGCCGGGCATCTACCGCCATGCTGAACGCCGCGGCCGTCGCCTGCGAATCGCTCGTCGTGACGGCACCGGATGCGAGGTCCACGATGACGTCGCGTCCCTGCAGGCTGAGTACGGCGGTGTCCGCTCGCGGTGGCGCGGCCACGATGCCCACCGCGACCCGCCGGCCGCGAATCTTGTCTGTCGGCTCCGGGGCACCCGGTATGCGCACGGTGCGCAGGCCGCGGGCCTCCGCCGCCGGCCGGGTATCCCAGCGGCGGAGCGTGCCGTCGGCGCCGGCGCTCAAGATCATGCCGGCGGCATCGTACCTGACATCCCACGTGCGACCGATGTGGCCGACCAGCTTTCTTTGCTCGCCGCCCGTCGCAAGGTCGAAGATGCGAATGACGCCATCGCGACAGCCCGTGGCGACGAACTCGCCGCCTGGTGAAAAGTCGCAGCCCTGCACCCAGCCCGGATGGCGGGGCAGCGTCCGCACGAGCTGCGGGGGATCGAGGGCCCAGACGCGGGGCTCACGATCGGTGCCGCCTGAGACGAGCTTCTTGCCGTCCCTCGACAGCGCAATCTGGCCCACGGAGCCGTCATGCCCGGGAAAGGACTCCAGGCCGCCGGTCGCCAGATCGACGATCGAAACCATGCTCCCGCAGGCCGCGACCAGCCGGTCTTCGCCGACGAACTGCAGCGACTCGATGTCGGCATCGGCGTTGAGCTTCCCGGCGGCGACGGCGGCGGCGAAGGGGTGAAGCGTGCGGACCGGCCGCCCGTCGGCCACCGACACGAGACAGATTTCCTGGGCGGCGCCGCCGCAGGCGAGAAGTCCACCGGACGGTGCGTAGGCGACGGCGAACAGCGGCCCGGTGGCACGATGCGGTTCCCGCTGGCGGGTGCCGTCGGCCGCGGCCCAGAGGCACAGCCTTCCATCCTCGCCGACCGTCGCCACCTGGCCGCCGTCGGGCGAGAAGGCGATGTCGTTGACCTCGTCATGGGCCACGAACGCCGAGGGCCGGCCGGCCGGAGCGCCGCCGGCGTCGAGCCTGAGAATCGACACGCGCCCGTCCGCGTGTCCGGCGGCCAGGGATGAGCCGTCGTGGGCACGAGCGACGACATAGATGTCGACCGGCTTCCCCGAGGTCCGGTCGGGATGCAGCAGGATCGCTTGTTCACCGTGCAAGCGGCCGAGCAGCCAGCGGCCGGCGAGCGAATCGGCGAGCGCGGCGTCGATCGTGCCACACGCCCGCAGATGGACGACGGCGGCGGCGGCGTCACCGCTGCGCCAGGAATCGAAGCCGCGGCGAAGTTCCGCCACCGCCTCACGCTGCCGGATCTCCGCGTGACTTTCCGCGAGGCGACGGGCCTCATGGTCGCGGGCCCGGGACGACCAGACCGCCACGACGACGGCGGCCGCGGCCGCCGTCGCGAGGAGCCAAGGGATCGGCCGCTTGCGAATCGTACGCATGAGACGCGCAAGCCATGATCGCGGGCGGGCGCGGGTGGGCGCGTCGGACAGAAAGCGGGCCAGGTCGTCGGCCAACTCGGCGGCCGACGCGTAGCGATCGCTCGGGCGCTTGGCGAGGCACTTGAGACAGACCGCCGCCAGATCCGCCGGTACTCGCCGGCCCATCCGGTCGGCGGCGACGGGCTCCTCGAGGAGCACGGCCCGAAAGGTCTCCGCCTCGGTCTTCCCGGCGAACAGGGATCGGCCCGTCAGGAGCCTGTCGAGCAGGAGCCCGAGGGCGTGGACGTCGGTTGCCGGCCCGACCTCGCCGAACGAGCCGTCGATCTGCTCCGGCGCCATCCACGCGGGAGTGCCGAGGCGGGTGCCGGTGCGGGTGAGTTGCGTCAGCCCGCGATCTTCGAGGTCGTGAAAGAGCTTGCCGAGCCCGAAGTCGCCGAGCTTCGGGATCATGTGGCCGATGGAATCGGGGCCTGCGGATCCGGTCGCGACAGCCGACGAACCTGCCGGTGTCGCGAGCAGCACATTGGCCGGCTTGATGTCGCGGTGCACGACGCCGCTCGCGTGGGCGTGGGCGACAGCCTCGGCCAGCGCATGGACGATCTCCGCCGCTTGCCGGACGGGCAGCGGACCGTGATGCCGCTCCAGCCAGCCGGCCAGATCGCCGCCAGCGCAATATTCATTGGCGATGAAGACGAGTCCCTCCCGCTCGCCCACCTCGTGGATGGCGACGATGTGGGGATGCATCAGTCGGGCGGCCAACTCCGCCTCGCGGATGAAACGGCGGCGAAAGGCCGCCGACACCAAGGCCTCGGGCCGGGCGACCTTGATCGCTACCCGGCGCTGAAGCAGTTCGTCGCGGGCCTCGAGCACGAAGGCGAAAGCCCCGCGGCCCGCCTCCCGCAGAATCTCGTAGCGACCGATCTGGCGGGGCAGGACGATCGGGTCGTGCTCGACGCCACGATCCGCCGCGGCCACTTGTCGAAGCAGCAGTATCGTGTCGATCGCAGCGTCGTAGTCGGCCGGCAAGCGGTCGTCGGCCGTGGTTTCGAGGCCGGCTGCTTGGTCTCGGTCGTCAGCCGTATCGCCTTGGCCGCCGAGCCGGTCGTCGAGATCGGCGAGCCTGGCGATGGCGGCACCGTCCACACCCGCCGGAAGATCGGCATCGTCGGTCGGCTGGAGCGGCTTGTCCGTCATGACGGGCTAGTCTTGGTGCGGCGGATCCTGCGGCCCGGGAGATGCGGCCTGAATCTCGGCATTGAGACGGGCGAGGGCTCGATACCAGAGCTTCCGTGCCGCCTCGTCGGTGCGGCCGATGCGTGCCGCGATCTGCGGGAAGGTGAGGCCGTCCCAATACCGCAGCCTCAAGACGGTGCGGTAATCCGACGGAACGCGGTCGAGTCCCTGCAACACGCGGGCCGCGTCCTCCCGGCGCATCGCGGAATGCTCCGGAGGCGAGGCGGCACTGCGAAACACCGAAACTCCCTGGCGATCAACGACGACGTCGATGCTTTCTTCACGATGCGTCGACCGCTTCTGCGAGATTTCGAACCGGCGGACCGCGTCCCGCACGTTGTTGTGCAGAATGCTGCGGAGCCAGGCATAGAGTTCCTCGGGCGTCGTTCCCCGGAAGCTGAGAAAGTCACGATGGGCGTCGATGGCGGTCTCTTGGACGATGTCCGACGGGCCCAGCTTGGCCCGGAGAGCCAACGGCAGTTCCTGTTCTGCATGCAGCAACAGGTGGCTCCGGACCGCCTGTAACAGCGTCCCGAGCGCGGTCGCCGACCCCTGCCGCGCCTGTTCGAGCAGCGGCGTGACCGCCTCCATCGCAGTGGTGTCGACTGGCGGCAGCGTCATGCGGTCCGATCCATTGTCGTGCGGCCCTGAAGCGGCCGCCCCGCTCGGCCCCTCGGCGGCGTCTACGGCCAAAACCGACAAAAGAGCCTACCAAGCGGGGGAACCCCATTTCCATGGGGGGCTTGAGGCCGTGGGGATCGTAGCGTCGCCGCATTAGCGGACGATGTCGATCGCGAGCGGAGCCGGTCCGGGCGGGTTCGAGAAGTCGAGCCGCCAGGGAGACGCGTCGGGCCGCGGCTTATTTGTCGTGACCACGCCGCTCGTTCCGTCGACGCCCGGCGTATCGGCGGCGGAGTACGTCACGGTCACACGCACCGGCCCGGCGACGGGTCCGAGCTTGTCGCCGAGCGCGAAGTCGCCGTTGCGAACCCGCGCCGTCGCGACCGGCGCCCGGGGGTTCTCCGGGGCGAAAGAGATCATGCCCCAGCTGACAGGCTTCCCGTCGATCGTCACCTTGCCCTTCACGGGCACGCGCGTGGCGACGGCCAGAAACCCCCTGTCGCGGAGCCAGTCGGCCAGGTGATCCGGCCACGTTGAGAGGACGGGATCCCCGAGGGCGAAGCCGACGCCATGCGCTCCGCGCTCGTACACGTGCAGCTCGGCGGGAACCTTGTGACGCCGGCAGGCGAGATAGAAGCTGACCACGTTCTCGGCCGGCACGCCCGCGTCTTCGTCGGTCTGGAAGAGGAACGTCGGCGGCGTGGTCGCCGTCACGCGGGTGTCGGTGTCGAGTTTCCGAGCCGCCGCGTCGTCCTCGGCCGCCGGGCCGAGGAGGTTTTTGCGCGACCCGCGATGGGCGTGCCGCTCCGACATCGAGATCACGGGATAGCCGAGCACGGCCACGTCGGGCCGGGCGCTCACCGCGTCGACCTCGTCCTGCGTGGCCCCATCGGGCCGCTCGTCGAAGAGCGTGGCCGCCATCGAGGCCAGGTGCCCCCCCGCGGAGAAGCCGATGATGCCGATCCGCTGCGGATCGACCTTGTATCGCGCGGCGTTGGCCCGGACATGCCGGATCGCCCGCTGCACGTCGAGGAGCTGCGCGGGATAGTGATATCCCTGGCTACCGAGCCGGTAGTGGAGCACGAAGGCGGTCGCACCGATGCCGTTGGCCCAGCGGGCGATCTGGGTGCCCTCGTGGTCGGCCGCGAGCGCGCCGTAGCCGCCGCCGGGGCAGATCACGAAGGCGGGGCCGCCGGCGGCTTCTTCAGCAGCGGGGTAGACCTCGAGAAACGGCTGATCGGACTCGGACGTGCCCTTGGAGAGCGGTGCCGCGTCGGGCCAGAGCGGCACGATGACCGGCTCGGCGGCCGCGGACGGACACGGATTCCAGGCGGCGAGCGCCACGATCAGCGTGGCCAGCCCATGCGGGCACATGCCCGACAGCTTCGCACCAAAACGACCCGCCATAGTGCACGCTCCCCAATCGTTGCCACGAGCCCGCCCTGAGCCACGGATCGCAGCACTGTACCATCCCCGGGGGAAAGGGCACGGGGGCGGTCCGAAGGCTGCCGCTGACACGCCGGGCCCCCGGCTGCGAATGGCACAAAACAGCATGCCTGGGCACGATTGGCCATTGCCCACGCAGCGATCATGACGGAATGTGGGGGGACTATTCTTCCGACGGTCAGCCCCGTACAGGAGTTCGTCCTATGAGCGACTCGAACGTTCGCCCGGCCCGTCCGCACCGCCGGGACATTCTCCGCAGCACCGCAGCAGTGGCGGCCGGCGCGATGGTGCACGGCTCGGCTGCGGCTGCCGAAGCGCCCAGGCCTCTACGGCTTGCCGTCGTCGGCTGCGGCGGCCGCGGGAGCGGCGCCATCAACGACTCGCTGTCGATCAACGAGGGCGTCACGCTCGTCGCCCTGGCCGACCTCTACGAAGACCGCTGCGCGAAGCTCCGCAAGACACTGGCCGAAGCCCACCCCGGCAAGGTTGACGTGCCTGATGCGGCGCTCTACGGCGGGCTCGACGGCTACAAGCGGGTGCTCGACGACGCGAGCGTGGACGTCGTGCTGATGACGACCTCCCCGGGCTTCCGGCCGCGGCTCGTTCGCGCGGCGGTCGAGGCTGGCAAGCACGTCTTCGCCGAGAAGCCGGCCTGCGTCGATGTCGCCGGCTACCGCACCTGCCTCGAGGCGCATGACCTGGCCGCTGCCCGGGGCACCGCGATCGTCACGGGCACGCAGTATCGGCGGCAGGTCAACTTCGTCGGCGCGATCGAGCAGATTCGCGCCGGGGCCATCGGCGACGTGATCGGCGCCACCGCCCGCTACTGTTCCGGCGGCATCTGGTATCGGCCGCGGCAGGAGGGGATGAGCGACACGGAATATCAGCTCAACAACTGGATGCACTTCATCTGGCTCAGCGGCGACCAGATCGTCGAGCAGGCCGTGCACAACATCGACGCCATGAACTGGGTCATGGGCGGTCCACCGGTCGCGGCCTTCGGGCAGGGCGGCCGGTTCACCCGTCCTGCCGACAGCGAGATGTGGGACAGCATGAGCGTCGACTACGAGTATGCGGGCGACCGTCGCGTTTCGTTCATGTGCCGCCAGATCCCGGGGACCGCGGCGGACGTGAGCAACGTCGTCTTCGGCACGAAGGGCATCTGCCACATCGGCGCGTCGAGTGCGGGGTCGTCGATCGTGGACCGGTCTGGAAAGAAGGTCTGGGAGATGGCCGGCCGCATTTCGGACGCCTACAGGCAGGAGCACAAGGATCTCGTCGACTCAATCCGCGCCGGCAAGCCGATCGTCGAGCTGCGGGAGACCGCCGACAGCTCGCTGGCGGCGGTGCTCGGCCGGTTGGCCGCGTATACCGGCCAACGCGTGACCTGGGATTTTCTCACCAACAAGTCCGAACTCGATCTCTTTCCCAAGGAGCTTTCCTGGGGCGGCTCGCTCCCCGCGCCGCAGCCCGCGATTCCGGGCAAGACCAAGCTCGGCTGAGCCTCTTCCGACGCTGGAGTCGGCGTCAGGAACTGCACGAGAGCATCGAGCAGCCTGGACGGTGGCGGGCCCATTCGGGACGCTTGGCCGCGAAGGCGTCGCGGCCAGGCTGCGGCGTGTAGGGGTGGCGGAGGACATCGAGCCATTCGCGAACGCCCGAGAAGTCGCCCGTCTCGGCCTTGTCGATCGCCAACTGCGCGAGGTAATTCCGCGGCACGTACAGCGGATTGACGGCGTTCATCCGCCCCTGGCGGACGCCAGCAGGGACCGCCTCGGCCCGTGTGCGGGCTTGATACCGCATCAGCCAACTGGCGAGCGCTGCGCGCCCGGACGCGGCACCGGTTTCAGAATCGTAGAGTGCGTCTGCGACGACCGCGAGCAACCCCGCCGGCTCTGACGCCTGCTGTTCGGAGCCGGGGAGGTCGGCGAGCCTGCGGAAGAAGAGCGTCATGTCGATGTCTGCCTCGGCCAGCACCGGCCAGAGATCGGCCACGAGCGGGTCGTCCTGGTCACCATCGGGCGACGCGAGTCCCAGCTTCGCGGCCATCATCTGCCGGTAGCCCCGCTGAAACGTCTCGGCATAGGCATCGAGGCCAGCCTCGAGGGGCGGCGAGGAGCCGACCAGTGGAAACAGGGCATTGGCCAGCTGGAGCAGGTTCCAGTGGGCGATCTGCGGCTGGGCGATGAACCGGTAGCGGCGTCCCTCGGCGTCGGTCGTGTTCGGCGTCCAATCGGGGTCCACGTTTTCGAGCCATCCGTAGGGGCCGTAGTCGATGGTGAGGCCAAGGATCGACATGTTGTCGGTGTTCATCACGCCGTGGACGAAGCCGACCCGCATCCAATGGATGATCATGTCGGCCGTGCGGCGGCAGACGGCTTCGAAGAACCGGGCGTAGGTCTCGGCCGAGGGGCCACCGTCCGGCGGCCAGAGCTCCGGGTAGTCGCAACGGATCGTGAAGTCGGAGAGGCGGCGGAGCTCGGCGATCTCCTGCCGGGCGGTGAAGATCTGGAAGTTGCCGAACCGAGTGAAGGACGGGGCCACGCGGCACAGCACAGCCCCGGGCTCGGGCCGCGGGCGGCCGTCGTAGAACATGTCGCGGACCACCTGCTCGCCGGTGGCGACCAGGCAGAGCGCCCGCGTCGTCGGCACGCCCAGGTGATGCATCGCCTCGCTGCAGACAAACTCGCGGACGCTCGACCGCATCACGGCCAGGCCGTCCGCCGTCCGCGAATAGGGCGTGGGGCCGGCCCCCTTGAGCTGGAGCGTCCAGTGCTCGCCGCGGGCGCTCTCGACCTCACCCAAATTGATGGCGCGGCCGTCGCCGAGCTGACCGGCCCAGTGGCCGAACTGGTGGCCGCCGTAGCACATGGCATAGGGCTCCATGCCGGGCAGCAGCCGGTTGCCGCCGAACACCTCGGCAAACTCCTGCTCATCCTCCGGAGATACGACGAGGTCGAGGAGCCCTGCCACTTCCGCCGCGACAGCCACCAGCCGCGGGGCGGCCACGGGCGTCGGCAACGCGTGGGACCAACAGGCCTGCCGCACCTGACGGCGGGTGCTGCCGGGCTCGGGGTCGCCCGGCAGTTCGCGGGTGAAGCGGTTTGTGAAGCGGAGCGACTCGAGCGGCATGCGAGGAACGGTCCGGACCGTGGTCAGTCGTCGAAACGCACTTCCAGGATCTCGAACTGCATCGTGCCGGCCGGCACGTCGATCGACACCTTCTGCCCCACCTTGCTGCCCAGCAGCCCCTGGGCCAGCGGGCTCGCCACGTTGATGCGACCGGAGTCGTAGTCCTCCTCGCCGGCGCCGACGAGCACGAAGACCTCTTCGTCGCCGAACTTCAGGTCCTTCACGACCACGGTGGCGCCGAAGACCACCTCGTCGCCCGCCTCCTTGGCCCGTTCCACGATCACCGCCCGTGCGAGCTTGTCGCGGAGCAGGTTGATCTTCGCCTGCATCATCCCCTGGCTCTCGCGGGCGCCGTGGTATTCCGCGTTCTCGCTCAGGTCGCCCTCGCTGCGGGCGGCGGCTACCCGCGCCGCGAGCTTGGGCATCTCGACGCCTTCGAGGTGATCCGCCTCGGCCTTGAGCTTCTCGTAGCCGGCGCGGGTCATGGGAATGCGGTCGGAGGACATGCTCTGCTCCAAAAAGCTCGAAAGAGGAAGCTCGAAGTGAAAAGGGTGTCGAGAGGAAACCAATGGCTGGGCCCGAGCGACGGCCGGGCCGGAAGGGGCGGGAGGCGGCTCAGCCAGCCGACGCCCGCTCGGGCAGGTAGAGGAGCCGGCCGCAACTGCGGCACGTCAGCACCTTGCCGATGAGGAGATCCGCGTACATGTTGCCGGTGATCTGCCGGAAGCAGCCGCCGCAGCTCTCGCCGTCGAGGGCCGCCATCGCGTCGGCTCCCTTCTGCTTGACGGCCCGGTCGTAGAGCGCCCGAATGTCGGACGGCAGCTCCTTTTCGGTCGTCTCGAGGTCCCCCTTGAGTCGCTGCACCTCTGCCTCGAGGTCGCCGGTCTCGGCGGCCACCCTGGCCTGTACCTCCGCCAGCTGGCCGCGGACCACCGTCACCGCCGTCTCCGTGGCCGGCACCTGACCCTTGAGCGCGTCGACCCGCTCAAAGGCCTCCAAGATCTCGTCCTCGAGTACCTTGGTAGCCATGGTGTCGGCGGCGATCTGGTCGTTGAGCGTCTGGTATTCGCGATTGGTCTTGCAGGCGTTCAGCTTGCCCTGCAGGTCCTTGATCTTCGACTCGGCCGACTTCAGCTGCAGCTGCTTCTGGTCGGCGGCCATCTTGGCCTTCTTGACGAGTTCCTGGGCCTCGGTGCGCGCGGCCTCGGCGGCGGCGACTTGGGCCGTGCGGGCGGCGATCTGCCGCGGCCCGGCCGCCAACCGATCGCGCAGATCGGCCAACTGACGGTGGATGCGGTGCAGTGTCCGCATGGTCTCGGTGATCGCGGCGGTCGGCATGGGATGGCTGTGCTGAGGATCTGCGGGGGGGTGCGGGGAAAACCGGGCGCAACCCCTTCCGAGATACTACCAGATCGCAGCCGCAGCCGCAGCGGGTTCGGCCGAAGCCCGGCCGAACCCGCCGGAACGGCCGGGTCAGCCGGGCATCGCCTCGAGGAACGTCTCGAGCTGCCGCGAGCGGACCGGGTGCTGCAGCTTCTTGACCGCCTTCGCCTCGATCTGCCGCACCCGCTCGCGGGTGACGCGGAAGATCCGGCCGACCTCCTCGAGGGTGTAGGTGTAGCCGTCGGTGAGGCCGTAGCGGAGGCGGATGATCTCCCGCTCGCGGTACGTGAGGGTCTTCAAGAGCGACTCGATGCGGTCCTTGAGCAGGCCGTGCGTGGCCGAATGGGTGGGGCTCGATGTCCCGACATCCTCGACGAACTCGCTGAAACTCGCGTCTTCGCTCTCGCCGACCGGCCGGTCGAGGCTCATCGGCTGCCGGCCCATGTCGAGCACCCGCCGTGCCTCCTCGAGCGGCACACCAGCCGCCTGCGCGATCTCGTCCGAGGTGGGCTCGCGGCCCAGCTCGTGGAGGAGCTTTTTCGCGGTGGTGCGCAGCTTCGAGAGCACGTCGATCATGTGGACAGGGATGCGGATCGTGCGAGCCTGATCGGCGATGGCCCTGGTGATCGCCTGCCGGATCCACCAGGTGGCGTAGGTGGAGAACTTGAAGCCACGGCGGTACTCGTACTTGTCCACCGCCCGCATCAGCCCAGTGTTGCCCTCTTGGATGAGGTCGAGGAAGCTCAGGCCGCGGTTGCGATACTTCTTCGCGATCGACACGACCAGCCGCAGGTTGGCGGCGGAGAGGTTCCGCTTGGCCGCCTCGTATTCGGCCTTGAGCTTGGCGAACGCCTCCACCCGACGCCGCAGCGACCGCGGGCTCTCGAGGGTCGTGAGCATGAGGTCGCGCAGTTCCTTCCGCATGTCGGCCCGGTCGTCGGTCGGCATGTCGCCCGAGTCCATGAGCCGCAGGCTCCGCTGGAGCATGTCCATGCGTGCCGACATCCCGCGGAGCACCTTCACCAGCGGCTGCACGCGGCGGGTCCGCAGGCTGAGCTCCTCGACGAGTTGCAACGCCTTGCCCCGGCTGCGGCGAAACCGGAGCCGGGCGGCCTTCGTTGCCGCCGGGAGCGTCTTACGGCTGACGAGCTGCCGGAAGTCGGCCTTGTCCTGCTCGATCAGGTGCTCGAGGGTCTTCAGGTTGTGCGGCATCCTTGACTGGATCTGCTCCTTGGTGAGCCGCTCGGTGAGCGAGACCTTGATCGTGCGGTCGAACGGCAGATGCCCCTCATGGACGCGCCTGAGCGTCTCGACGGTGGCCTGCATCGAATAGGAACAGCCGAGGATCGCCCGGCGGAACCGCTTGCGGGTCACTTCGATCTTCTTCGCCAGGGCGATCTCCTCGGCCCGGGTGAGGAGCGGGATCTCCGCCATCTGCGCCAGGTACATGCGGATCGGATCGTTGCCGGCATTCGACGGCGGCGTGGTGATCGCCTCGTCGCGCCGCGGCTGTGCCGGGCGGGAGGCGGTTGCGGCCGGGGCCGCCTGCGGCGCCGGCTCGTCGCCCGGCTGGGGCGGCGCGTCGACCAGTTCGATGCCCTGCTCCTCGAGCGCGACGAGCAAGCTGTCGATCTTCTCCGGGTCCACCGCCTCGTCGGGCAGGTAGCCGTTGACCTGGTCGAACGTGAGATATCCCTGCGTCTTGCCCTGGGCGATCAGGGCCGCCAAATCGGCGTCGGCATGGGCGACGGAGCCGGAGAGCGCCGGCGCGGGGTTGTCCTCAGCCGCGACTGGGGCGGGGGCATCGTGGGGCAGGGACAGCGGACTCGCAGATCGACGCATCAGTGGGTTCTCCTTCACCATCGTACCGTCACCTCGCGCACCGCCCCCCGGCTCGCCGGGAGGCTTGCGCCCCGCACCGAGCCGATTGCAGCGACGAGACGGGCACCGTCACCCATCCTTGGGTTCGGTCATGCCCTCATCAACCAATTGATCAGTTTGATCATCCATGCCCTGGGCTGCCCGCCTCTGGGCGACGAGCTGTTCCAGGAGAGCGGCCTCCGACCCGGGGTCGAGCCGGGAGGTTTTCAAGGTGCGGGCGCTGCGATGCGCCTGCCGCTCGGCGGAGCGGCGTCGCAAGGCGTCCTGGAGGTGGTGGACCCGCTCTCGGGAGTCGACGGGCGACCGGGCGGTCGACTCGTCCACGGCGACGAGCAGGCTCTGCACCTCGGGATCGTTGATCTCCAGAAGCAAGCCGGGGAGCGCCACCTGACGGCCCTCCGAGTGAAGCCGCCGTGCCGCTTCGAGGACGGCGCGACCGACCGTGGTTTCGAGCTCTGCGGACTGCACCTCGCGGACGATGAGGCCGGCCCCATCAGGCACGCCGACGAGCACCTCGATCACCTCGCGATCCCAGGCCGGCAGCCGCGGCATGCCGCTGTCTTCGGAAGCCGCCGGCACGTGTTCCGTGGGCGGGGCCGACTGCCGCCTGGCCGGCTTGTCGCGGAGCGCGAGGAGCCGGGACCGCAGTGCCTCCCGCGACAGTCCGAACCGTCGGCCGAGCCGGCCGAGCACCTGCTCCTCGCGCAGCCGCGACTGGGACGGCGCGAGCGCCGACCGCGGCGATACACGGGCAAGCGCCGTCAGCACGCTCTCCACGGCCGCGAGCGCCGCGTCGTCACCCGCATCGGCCGGCAGGCGGGCGAGCGATTCGTCGAGGCGGTAATCGAGCGGGTCGCCCGCAGCGGCGAGCAGGCTCTCGAAGGCGTCGCGGCCTTGCTCCAGGATGAACTCACAGGGATCGACGCCCGACGGCAGACGGGCGATCCGCACGTCGATCGGCTCGGCGAGCAACACGTCGAGGATCTCGTCGGCCCGGCGTCTGCCTGCATCGTCACCGTCGAGCACGAGCACGATGCGGTCGGCATAGCGGCGGAGCAGCTTGGCATGTTTCTCGCCGAGCGCGGTGCCGAGCACCGCCACGACGTCGCCGATACCGGACTGCCTGGCAGCGAGGCAATCGGTGTAGCCTTCGACGACCACCGCGCGGCGGGAGCGGCTCATCGCGTCGCGGGCCGAATCGAGGCCATAAAGCATGCTGCTCTTGGAGAAGAGCGGCGTCTCTGGCGAGTTGATGTATTTGGCGGAATCAGGCGGGGCGCCCGGCAGTACGCGGCCTCCGAAAGCGACGCATCGTGAGAAGAGGTCGAGGATCGGAAACATCACTCGGTCGCGAAACCGGTCGTAA
>JBJOKF010000212.1:0-4392 GCA_046046235.1 Planctomycetota bacterium
TGCCAAAACGCTGGCGGTAGGCGGTCGGGCTCATGCCGAACATCGCCCGAAATCGTCTGGTGAAGTAGTTGGCGTCGGGCCATCCGACCCGGTTGCCGATGTCTCCGATTGGGGCATCGGAGTTCGTGAGCCACCCGGTGGCGAGTTCAAGACGGCGGCGCGAGACGTAGGCCATGGGCGGCAAGCCGGCGACGGCGTGAAAGCGACGCACCAGGTACGCCGGGTCGATGCCGAGACGCGCGGCCAGTTGTCGAAGCGTCCACGGATGGGCTGGATTCCCGTCGATCAGCCGAATGGCTTCCTGAATGGCATGCTGCGGGGGGGCGGTCCGCTGGCGGCGGGACTGCGGTGGCAGGTTGCGGGCGAGGAGCCCCAGCAACTGGGTCAAGAGCCCGGCATGATCCGCCCGGTACGGCGCGTACTCGACGTCGCTCAAGTCGCACAGGTCGTCGAGCACCCGCTTCGCCGCCGCCAGATCGGCCGCGGCGAGTCGCATCTGGACGAGGCCGCGCTGGGCAGCCGCCAGTGGCATGGCCCAGAGCAGGCGACCCAAGCTCGGATCATCGACCATCCACGCGAGCTCCCGTCCCAGGAGCGCGATGTCGAACGCGCAGTTGTAGATCGCCAGGGCACGGCAGTTGCGGAAGCCGTGCCAGGCGCCGGGACGAAACAGAAAGGCATCCCCCGGCCTCAATCGCTGGTCGCCGAGCACGGTCCGGTGCAGGCACGACCCGCCGACCACGACCAGCACCTCGATGAACTGGTGGTCGTGGATCGGGTAGTCGAGCTGCCGCGGCTGGAAAACCGCTTGGATGGCGTGATCGGGCCGGAAATACCGATCCCAGGCCAGGTGCTCGTAAGAAGACGACTTCATGAGGTCGCGCAATGGTGTGCTAGTGGGAGCGCAACAGGAGGCTAGCTGCGGATCGGAACGGGATTCTATAACCCGGCACATGCGTCATTCGACTTTTCGCTATCTGCCACCACGGCAGCGCGACACCGATTGGGGGCTGCATGTGAGCGGCGCCGGAGCTGCACGCATCCGGCCCGGCGAGCCCTATCCCCCGACCGGCCACCCGGAACTCTACGACTTTTCCTGGTCGCGCGGGCGGACGCTGCCCGAGTTCTCCATCGTCTTGATCTCGCAAGGGCGAGGGGTTTTCGAGTCGCTCGAGACCGGCGAGCAGGCCGTCGACGCCGGGACGGCAATGCTGCTGTTTCCCGGCATCTGGCACCGCTATCGCCCGGTGGCGTCGACGGGATGGGCGGAATGGTGGGTCGCCTTCAGCGGCGACCACATCGATCGCCTGATCGCCAAACGGTTTTTCTCCGCCCAAGTGCCCCTGCTGCGTCCGCCGGCCATCGAGCCGCTGCTGGCGATCTTTGAGAAGATCATCGGGCAGCAGCAGGATGTCGCCGCGGGCCGATCGCACATGCTTGCGGCGCACGTCCTCGAGATCCTGGCGATCCTCGCCAAGGACGCGCAGCCGGCGCTCGAGTCGCAGTGGCAGCCGGAGCGGCTGGCTGTTCCCACAGCGGCGGATGGCTTCGTCAACGAGGCTCTGCGGATCATCTGGACGGAGAGTCATGCCGAACTCACCGTCCGGCGGCTCGCCCGACGGCTCGGCCTGTCCACGCGCTCGTTGGAAAGACGCTTTCATCGCTGCCTGCAGCGGACCATTCGTGACGCCATTCAGGAGTGTCGGGTTGCCCGGGCGGAACGACTCCTCGCCGAAACGAATCTCCCGATCACGAGCATCGTCTCGGCGGCCGGCTTCTGCAGCTACGACGGCATGCGCCGGGCGCTCACGAAGTCGTTGGGGCATGCGCCTTCGAAGCTCAGGCTTCTCCTGCAGGAGCGGGTTCAGGCGAGGAATGCCCGTACGATCGCCGGCGATGCCGGGGCGCCCTGGGGCACCCAGCCCGCACCCGGATCCGCGAAGCCGGCGCCGCAGGCTGTCACGGTGAACGGGTCCGTAACGCCGGGCCGGGCCCCACCTCGTCGTCAGTGACGAAATCCTCGATGATCGGGCAGTCGTCGCGTTCGGGAACCATGAGTTTCCACGTGTCACGCGGATAGGGATCGGCCAGAAAGAGCGGCTGCGGCAGCCACGCCCGAAACCGGTTGCCGCTCTGCCAACGATTGCCGGCCGACGCGTAGTCGCACATGCCGAGCCAGAGGCGATGGTGCTTGAAGAAGTGCGAGGGACGCACCTCGAACGGCACGCGGTACGCCATCCACATGTCGTCCGGGGCCTCGTCGTGCGGTTCCAGGGCGACGAAGCCTTGCTCGTCGGCGACCAGCCGCACGGCAACGTCGGCCGGGTCGGTGAGCCGATCATCGAGAGCCAGCAGAATCGGCCCGCGCATGATCGCGAGCTGCGGGGCACCGCTGGGCGCCTGCATCGCACGGCCGCGCATGTCGAAGGTGATCGTGACGACGTCCCCATCGCGCCATTCGCGAGCGACCGTGTGGTAGCGGCCGGGCGCGACGTCGACGGCCACGCCGTTCACCGACAGCTCCGTGCGCGTGCTCCACGAGGGGATCCGCAGGTGCAGCGGAAAGCTCGTCGGCCGCTCGGGTCTGATCCTCATCCGGACGGCATCGCCTCGCGGGTAATCGGTCTCGAACTGGATTTGCACCTCCGTTCCGTCGTCGAGCGGCACGGAGGCCGAGCCCGCGCCGTAGAGGTTGACGGTGATCCCTCCCCTGCCGGTCATCACCGCCATGCGCGGCGGCAGCAGGAGGCCACGAGGCCCGTTGGCGACACAGCAGCTCAGGCCGACGTCCGCATGCTGGAAGTGGCTCGGCACCCGCTGGCCGGCGAGCGGGGAGAAGTAGGCCCACCAGCGGCCGTCCGGCGTCATCGCGCTGACCAAGGCGTTGTAGAGCGAGATCTCGATCTCGTCCGCCCACCGACTGTCGCCGGTAAGGCGGAGCAACTGGTCGCAGAGATTCATCCAGGTCACGGTGACGCAGGTCTCCATCGGTTGCTCGAGCGTCTCGGTCTGGCAGCGAACACCATCGCACCAGAGCTCCTGGTTCGAGCCGCTGCCGCTGATCATCCGCTCGTGGCTGCGGATCGACTCCGCGAAGCCGATCGCCGCGTCGAGCAGTTCCCGCCTGCCCGTGATCCGATACATCTCGCAGACGCCCTCGAAGCAGGACATCATCTCGTAGGCCTTGCGGGCCCCGATGCGCGACGGAGGCACGCCTTCCAGGCCCTGCTCGATCAATCGCGGGCCGTGTGGAAAATACTTCGTCGGCTGCGACCACGAGGCGAGCAGTTGTTCGGCGAAGGCCCGGTAGCGCGGCTCCGCGGTTCTTTGGTAAAGCGTCGCGATCGGCTGCAGCACCGAGCTCGGCGGCAAACCCTTGAGCACCCCGATCCCGTTTTCCACGAGCTTGATCTCCTCGGGCGGGGCCTCGGCGAGGAGATGGTCGGCGACTCGGCAGGCGGCCCGCAGGGGCGCCTCGTCGCCGGTCAGGTCATGGGCCGCGATCAGGCCCAGGAGCGTGTACTTGCGGCCCCAGACGTCCCACGTGCCAAGATGCGCATCGGCCCGATAGGTCCCGATATAGCCATCGGGATCCTGGGTGGCGAGCAGCCGGTCGAGCGCCGCCGACAGCCGTGCGTGGTGGTCCGGAGAGGCGTCGTAGCCGGCGGCCATGGCCGCTGACAGGAACCACTTTCCCCAGTATTCGCACCGCCAGTGCCCGTCGTTCGATTCCGTCCGCGCGCGGTAGGGCGCGATGATGCGGTCGATGTCCTGGGCGAACACCCGGTTGGCGATCGCGGCATCGATGCGATCCCCAAGCCATCCGTCGAGGTGCACTGCCCCTGGCGCGGCGTGGCGAAGGACGTCGTCCTTGGCTGTCGTGCGTTCAGGCTGCACGTCGACGTTGACTTGGGCCATGAGCGGGGAGTGCCAGCACGAGAAGACGAGGAGCGGCAGCCAGTGATGCGGGTGTCGTGTCCAGTTCATTTCGTTGCCCAGCGGCTCGGCCGACCAAGAGCAGCTACGATCAGCCGCATGCTCCGTTGCGGATGTCACGCGGACTGACCGCGGATGAAGGTGCTCGCAACCAAGCCATGCGTGGAGTCGTAGTCGTGGCCCTGCGGCCGGTCAAGGCGGTACACAGCACAATGAGACAGCTGTCGCAAAGTGCTGTGTCATCGGTGCCGCGGAGCACAGATGAGATAGACTGGGCATCGATTCGACCGGCATCTTGCATTCCCATCGCGGCGCGGTTTCGCCACGAGTCTTGCCACGAGAAAGCCTGTGCATGAACATGCCGCTGCGGCTCGCACGCCGTCGGGTTGCGCAGTCGGCCATGGCAATGGCAATGGGCGGATCGCTTGGCGGAGCCGACGCGTTCGCTGAACCTCG
>JBJOKF010000236.1:0-5847 GCA_046046235.1 Planctomycetota bacterium
GTGAGGGGCCACCCATGCCCCGTCGCCGGACGTTCGCGTCGGACATCCTGTCCGCCGCTCACTCGGATGCTGACTTCGCTGCGCCATCCTGGCTGCGCTCGTCATCATACGCCGGCTCTCAATACGCCGGTTCTCAGAGCATGGGTGGCCCCTCACCTTCCGTTCTCCGGTGGCGACCTCTCGTGGCGACAAGTTTCTAACTTGTCGAATCCGGGATGCTGCACGACAAGTTGAAAACTTGTCGCCACAACGGCCCAGAGCCAGAGCCAGAGCCACAGCGCCAGGCCCGGAGGGCCGGGTCAGCACCAGCCGGCGGAGGCCAGCCCAGAAACGCGAGCAGGATGCGAGGCGTTTCGTGAAGCAGCGCAGCACCAGCCGGCGGAGTCCGGCGAAGACAAGGTCGGCAGGATGCCGAGCCTTGTCGTGAAGGCAGTCAGCCGCAACGTCGCAAGACTGCATGGCATGGATGCCATGCGCAGCACCAGCCGGCGGAGTCCGGCGAAGACAAGGTCGGCAGGATGCCGAGCCTTGTCGTGCAGTCAGTGCAGTCGCATGCCCGGCAGGGCGCCGGAGTCGGGTGAGAGGAGATAGACGCCCGTGGCGCCGGCGCCGCTGGCCGCCACCACCATGCCCTCGCTGAGGCCGAACTTCATCTGCCGCGGTGCGAGGTTTGCGACCACGACGACGAGCCGGCCCACCAGGGCCGCCGGCTCGTGGAAGCCCTTGATGCCCGCGAACACCGTCCGCGTGGCGTCGCCACCCAGGCTCACCGTGAGCTTCAAGAGCTTCTTCGCCTCGGGCACCTCCTCCGCGGCGACGATCCGGGCGACCCGCAGGTCCACTTTCGTGAAGTCGTCGATCGTGCAGGTGGGCGCCAACGGTTCCGCGGCGAGGGCGTCGCCTGAGTCGGCGGCGGAGGGCGATGCGTCCATGGTGGCTGCTCCTGAGGAAAGTGTTGTCGGGGAAGATGTCTTCTGTGCGGGTGCGGCGGCGACCTCGGCCTTCGAGGCCGCCAGGAGCGCCTCGATCTGCGCGGGCTCGACCCGCTTCATGAGCGGCTGAAACGGGGCGACAGGCAGGCCGGCGAGCGGCCGCGAGGCCTCGGCCCACGAGCGGATCGGGCCGCCGACGAGCGCGCCGGCCTGCTCCGCGAGCAGCGGCAGCACCGGCGCCAGGTGGACGGCCAACTGGCGGAAGAGATTGAGCGCCACCGTCGCCACGTCCTGTAGCCGCTGGCTTGCATCGGGGCCGGCCTTCGCCAGCTTCCAGGGCTGCTCGGCGTCGACGTAGGCGTTGGCCCGATCGGCGGCGAGCATGATCGTCCGCATGGCGCGCGCGTAGTCGCAGGCTTCGTAGGCCGCGGCGATTTCCTCCGACTCCGCGGCCGCCTGGGCGAAGAGGCCGCCGTCGTCGGGATAGTGGGCCGACAGGCCGGTCTGCTCGAGCCACCGCGCCGTGCGGCTGGCGAGGTTGACCACCTTGCCGACCAAGTCAGCGTTGCCCTTGGCGGCGAACTCGTCGAGGTTCAGGTCGATGTCGTCGATGCCGCCGGAGAGCTTCGCTGCGTAGTAATACCGCAGCATCGACGGGTCGAGATGCTCGAGGTAGGTCCGGGCCAGGAGAAATGTGCCGCGGCTCTTCGACATCTTCTGCCCGTTCACGGTCAGGAAGCCGTGGACATGCACCCGCTTGGGCAGGGCGAGCTGCGCCGCCTCGAGCATCGCCGGCCAGAAGAGGGTGTGGAAGTAGGTGATGTCCTTGCCGATGAAGTGGTGGATCTCGGCGCCGCTGCCGCGCCGCCACCAATCGGTGAACGCGCCGCCATGGGCCGCCGACCACTCCTCCGTGGCGGCCAGGTAGCCGATCGGCGCGTCGAACCAGACGTACCAGTAGTGGCCGGGGGCGTCGGGGATCTCGAAGCCGAAGTAGGGGGCCGGCCGCGAGATGTCCCAGTCGCGAAGCGGCTCGCCGAGGAAGTGGCCGGCGAGGTAGTTGGCGATCCGCGGATCGAGGGCGCCGGAGGACTGCGTCCAGTCGGCGAGGAAGCCGTGCATCCGCTCGAGCATCACGAAGAGGTGCTCGGCCGAGCGGACCTCCGGCCGGCTGCCCGAGAGCGTGCTCACCGGATCGACCAACTCGGCGGGGGTGTAGGTGGCGCCGCACTGCTCGCAGGAGTCGCCGTATTGGTCGGCCGCGCCGCAGCGGGGGCAGCCGCCACGGACGAACCGGTCGGCCAGGAAGACGCCCGCCTGCGGATCGAAGAGCTGCTGCACATCGCGGCTCGTCACCAGGCCGCTGTCCCGCAGGCTGCTCCAGATCCGGTTGCAGAGCCGGCGGTTGGCGTCGCTGTCGGTCGAGCCGTAGTGGTCGAAGGCGATCTGGACGCCGCCGAAGTCGTGGAGGTGCGCCTCCCGCATGTCGGCGATGAGCGCCCGCTCGCTACGGCCCTCTGCCTGCGCGCGGATCATGATCGCCGTGCCGTGGGTGTCGTCGGCGCAGAGATAGATCACCTCGTGCCCGCGCAGCTTCTGGAAGCGGACGAAGATGTCGGTCTGGATGTACTCGACGAGATGCCCGAGATGGATGTGGCCGTTGGCGTACGGCAGGGCGGAGGTGACCAGGATGCGGCGGGCGGAGGCTGTCATGCGAAGGTTGTCGTGGAACGTGCGTCCGGGGGGAAGGCGGATTGTAGGAGCCCGCGCGGCAAACGGGGAAACCGCGCGAAAAACGGGCTGACTGGGGAAGGTTCCGTGCGGCATGGCGCCGCCAAAATGATCTTGTCGCCGCGGCGCACGGCCGCCACCATCCCGCCCCCATCGGATCGATCGCCGTCCTTCGACACCGCGCCGTCCAGAGCGGCCGCAACCGCACCGCGAACACGCGCCGGAGCCACGGATGACCCGTCACTCGCGACTGCTGCTGGCAACCTTCGCCGCTTGCTGCCTCACGGCGGTCGGCGGCGCGGCGGCCCGGGCCAATCCGGCCGCGGCGGCCTCCGGAGAGGTCGTGCTGCTCGATTTCTCGGCATCGTGGTGCGGGCCCTGCCGCCAGATGGGACCGCTCATCGGCGAGATCACTGCGGCCGGCTGGATCGTGCGGCACGTCGACGTGGATCGCGAAGGAGACCTCGTGCGGCGGTTCGGCGTGACGGGCGTGCCCTGTTACGTGCTCCTGGTCAAAGGCCAGGAGGTGGGCCGCATCAACGGCGCGACGTCGCGCGGCGAACTCGAGCAGCTGCTCGCCAAGAGCCGCCAGCCGCTGGGGCTCGATCCGGCTCCCGCGCAGCCCGCCCCCCGGCAGCCGGTGGCCGGCATTCCGCTGCCGGTCACTCCCGCCGCGGCGCCCCTGGCCACGGAGCCGCCCGCCCGCCCGCTCACCTCCGGCCCGGCGATCGTGTCGGCCCCGCCGGCGGTCGCGGCGGTACCGCCGGCCCGCCCCGCGGCCAGCCCGCGGTCACGCGGCCCGTCCGCTCCCGCCGCCATGGCGGGCCCGCCGCTCGATCCCGCCGGTCGGGCAGCGCTCGAAGCCCGTCTCATGGCCGCCACCGCCCGCCTGCTCGTCGAGGATGCGCAGGGCGTCTCCCGCGGCACCGGCACCGTGATCGACTGCCGGCAGGGAGAGGCGCTGATCCTGACCTGCGGCCACATCTTCCGTGATTCGCAGGGCAAGGGCAGGGTGGAGGTCGACCTCTTCGGCCCCGACGGCCCGCGCGGCGTCGCTGGGCAGGTCGTCGCCTGGGATCTCAAGCGTGACCTGGCGCTCGTGAGCATCTTCACCGATCGGCAGATCGAGCCGGTGCGGGTGGGCGGGACGGAGCGGTCGACGGCCGCGGGCGAGCCGGTGGTCACCGTCGGCTGCAACGGCGGCGACGATCCCACGATCCATCACAGCCGGATCACCGCCGTCGACAAGTATCTCGGCCCCGCCAACGTGCAGGTCGCCGGCCAGCCGGTGCAGGGCCGCAGCGGCGGCGGGCTCTTCGCGATCGACGGCACGCTCATCGGCGTCTGCAACGCGGCCGACCCGGCTGACAACGAGGGGCTCTTCGCGGCGTTGCCGACGATCCACGAACAACTCGACGAGGCGGGCCTCGCCTTCGTCTATCGGAGCGTCTATCCCAGCGCCGGCGTCGGCGAGGTGGCGGCGGTGCCTGCAGGTCCGCTCGTCCCGAGCATGCCGACCGAGATGCCGCCGGTGTCGTTCGATCGTCGCGACCGCGCCGACGCCCTGCCGACCGCGGCCACCGCCGCCACGCTGCAGCCGCCGACCGGCGCTCAGGCCCGCGCTGCGGCCGCTCCGACGGCCCAAACGGTCCAGCCCAGCCAGCGGCTCTCCCCCGGCGAGCAGGCGCTCGTCGACCAACTCTGGAAGCACGACGAAGCGACGGAGGTGATCTGCATCGTCCGTCCGCGCGGTGGCCAGCCGACCGGCGGCGACGTCTTCGTGCTGCAGGGCACCGGCCGCGAGTTCGTGGAGCAGTTGTCGAAGGCCCAGGGCGGCCATGCCGCCCAGCATCACGATCCGGCCGCCCGCCCGCGGTCCGACGTGGCCACGCTGCCCCCGACAGGCCCGACGCGGTAAGCTGCCGGAATGCTGCAATACCTGATCCGGCACGGAGAGAGCGTCTCGAATCAAGCGGGCCGCGTGCAGGGGCAGGCCGACGTCGAACTGTCGGCGCTCGGGAAGACGCAGGCGGAACAGGTCGCCGCATGGAGCCGCGGGATCACGGCGGTGCCGGGGCGGGCCGTGATCGGCGAGATCTGGTCGAGTCCCTTGCGGCGGGCTCGCGAGACGGCCGCCGCGATCGCCGCGGCCTTGGGCCTCGAGGTGTTGGTGGAGGACCGGCTGGCCGAGCTGCATGCGGGCATCTTTCAGGGACACCTGTGGGCCGATCTCGAGGTGACGTTCCCGGAGGAGGTGGCCCGCTGGCGGTCGGGTGACGTCGACTATGTAATCCCGGGCGGCGAGTCACGGGCCCAGTTGGCCGCCCGCGGCCGCGCGGCGCTCGAGTCGCTCGCGTCCCGCGACACCCCGGCGATGATCGTCGTGGCCCACGGCGGCGTGCTGACCGCTGCGTTGGGGAGCATGCTCGGCCGCGAGCATCCGCTTTTGGCGGAGGCCGCGGAGCGACCGTTCACGAAGCTGCCGGCGCTGGCCAACTGCTCGGTCACCGAGTTGTCCTGGCCCGGTCCCCGGCTCGTGGCCTTCAACGAAACGGGCCACCTCGCCTGACGCGGATCGGGCGTCTCTTGTGGCGACGCGTTTTTGGCGTGTCGACTCTGGGTTGCCAGTTTGCCAGGGTGCCGGCGAGGTGCCGTCGATGCCCCGTCGCCGGACGTTCGCTCAGGGCATCCTGCCCTTCTCTCACTCGGATGCCGACGGCGCTTCGCCATCCTGGCTGCGCTTGTCGGCATACGCTGGCTCTCGGGGCATCGGCGGCCCCTCACCTCCCGGATTGCCAGCAGCTCGCGCCAGGCCCGGAGGGCCGGGGCAGCACCAGCCGGCGGAGGCCGGCCAAGCAATGCGAGCAGGATGCGAGGCATTGCGTGCAGCAGCCCAGCACCAGCCGGCGGAGGCCGGCCAAGCAATGCGAGCAGGATGCGAGGCGTTGCGTGCAGCAGCCCAGCACCAGCGAGCGGAGGCTCGCCCAGCGAACGGCGGCAGGATGCCGCACGTTCGCGTAAAGCAACCCGCCTTACTTCACTTTGTAGACCTTCACGTCGTCCACCCACGCGCTCGGGTTCATGAGGAGGCTGAACCATCGCTTCATGGGATGGGCGAAGCCCTCCGACTTGTGGCTGCCCAACAGCTGGCCGTCGAGCGTGACCCGCATTTCGTCTCCTTGCG
>JBJOKF010000072.1:0-5882 GCA_046046235.1 Planctomycetota bacterium
CGAACCCGTGGCCCCCGCGGGCGTAGACGTGCGCTTCGTAGTCGATGTCCGACTCGCGAAACAGGTTCATCAGGTTGATGACCACGCTCGTGTGCGGATCGTCGGCGGCGATCACCATGAAGGCCGGCGGTGAGCCCTCCGGCAGCCGCGACGGGATGCCGAGCGGCCCCGGATAGACGAGCATCTGGAAGGCCGGCCGGCCGTCGAGACGGTCCACCGGATCGACCGCCTGCGGGTCGCCCGCGCCGGGTTTGTAGCTCGTGATCGAGACGACCTCGCCGCCGGCGGAAAAGCCGAGCATGCCGACCTTCTCCGGCTTGACGCCAAACTCGGCCGCCTTCGACCGCACGAGCCGCACCGCCCGCTGTCCGTCCTGGAGCGAGTGCTCCTCGAACTTGTAGGGCACCCCCGGCTCCCGGGGCAGCCGATACTTGAGCACGAACGCGGCGAACCCACGCTCGGCCAGGAAGCGGGCCGGTTCCACGCCGCCCCCCTGGAAGCCGAGCTTCGCGAGACCGCCCCCGGGGGCCACGATGATGCCCACGCCTGTCGCCTGCTCGGGCCCCGGGAGAAAGACCGTCAGCGTGGGGAAGTGGACGTTCGTGATCGTGCCCTTGTCGACCTTCTCGGCCTCCCCCTTGCGGCTTTCGAAGCCGGGCGGGCCTTTCTCCCAGAGCGGAATGACAGGCGGTTCGCCCGCCGCGGCCGGCAGCGCGGCCAGGACGAAGACAACGCCCGCGATACCCAGGCGGCGAGTGCTCATGATCTCTCTGTCTCCAAGGCAGGCGGTTCGTGCATCCCGGTCCGTGCGCATCGTAGCCGAGCGATTCCCCGGCGCCAGCCATTCAAGCCGCCATGCACTGGCCACTCTGCCTCCAAACGGCGATACTGCTCGGAATGTGGGTTGGCGTTCCGGGCCCAACGCCGCCGCTGGCGGGCGGAGGCGTCGGCCCCGGTCGTTCGCATCCCTTCGCCCCAGAGACTCTCCATGCATCCCGCCCGCCCGTCGATCCCCGCCGCGATCGCCTTCGTCCTCACCCTGGTCGCCACGGCGACCGGCCACGCGGCGCCGGACGCCGGCGCCAAGGCCAACGGCAACTACAACTTCTACGGTCACAGCGTCCACCACGCTTTCACGAGCGCGCGTTCCCACGTCGACACGTATCAGCGGTACCTGTCCGAAACGCATGGTGTCGCGATTCCTGACCGCGCCGTGGCCGCGCCCGCGACGAACGTCGCCGTGCCGCTGACGACGGAAGTCATCCCTGCGGCAGCGGTCGCCGCACAGGGGGCGGTGCAGGGGTTCGTCGATCCGGAGATCGCTCGCGATTCAGGCGACGCCATCGCCGACGACATCCAGCGGATCCAGCGGCACGTATCCCGGATGCGGGAACAGGCCAAGGCGCTCGACGACAAGGCCGCCCTCGCCGATCTCGCCGACGTGGAGAAGAAGCTTGGCGAGGCGCGGCGGGCGCATGCGGCCCTCCACGAGCACCACGCGGCCGAAGTGATCACGCCCTCCAAGGCGATGGAACTGGCGCAGAAGGTCAACGAGTCCCTCCGAGCGGCCCACGCGGAGCACGACGAAGTGATGCGGCGCATCGCGACGCCGGCGGCTGCCCGGTGACGGCGGGCCGCCGCTATTTCGCCAACGCCACGATCGCGGCGCCGACGAAGATGAAACCGCCGCCGACCACGATCGGCCACTCGAGCTTGCCGCCAAAAAAGAGCACCGAGAAGACCGCCACGAAGAGCGGGTAGGAGATCTCGAGCACGGCCGACGTGCCGGCGCCGAGCAGCTGGATCGAGCCCAGGATCGAAAGCGCCGCGGCCGTGGCGGTCGCCAGCGTGAGAAGGACCAGGGGCGTGGAGACGCCCGGTGCTGCGAGCCGCAGGAGCGACGCCGGAGCCTGCCCTTGTCCCACGAGAATCAAGCCGGCGATGGCCGCCCCGCAAAGGCAGTGGAGGAAATAGAGCCGGAAGACCGACATGCCGGCGAGCACCCGCTCGTCGAGGCAGTAGGTGAGGCCCCAGAGCACGGCGGCGAGAACCGCGAGCGTGTAACCGGCAAGCGTCATGGGAGAGCATTCCGTAAAAGAGGGCGATGCAGGCCTCCAGCCTACACCGTTCGTCGTCAACGACACGGAAGTGCCACCGCGATTCATGCGCGGTCTGCTATCTTTTGGGCGATTGCGTGTGGTTGCTCGTCTCGCTCCCCGTCCAGAGGACTGAAGTCATGTCCGCCACCCCGTCGTCCCGCTTCGCCGCCCTTGGCCTCGAGCTTCCGCCGGCCCCCAAGCCGATCGGCGTCTACAAGCCTGTGCTCGTCATCGGCCCGATGGCCACCACCTCCGGCCACGGACCGCTGCTGCCGGACGGCTCCCTCATCCGCGGCCGCGTGGGCGCCGACCTCGACGTCGAAGCCGGCAAGCAGGCCGCGCGCCAGGTGGGGCTCGCGATTCTCGCCTCCCTCATCGCGTCGCTCGGCAGTCTCGACCGTGTGCAACGCGTGGTGAAGGTCTTCGGGATGGTCTGCTGCACCGAGGACTTCGAGCAGATCCCGGCGGTCCTCAACGGCTGCAGCGAGCTCTTCGCGGCGGTGTGGGGCCCCGACCTCGGCGTGGGCACTCGGAGCGCCGTCGGCATGCAGAGCCTGCCCGCCGGCATGGCGGTCGAGATCGAGGCGGCGTTCGAGATCGTGTAGCCGTTCACGACCGCCGCGGCGCGACGACCCGGGCCACGCCGTCCATGAACCACTGCGGCATCAGCCGCTTGAGCCGCCAGAGCACTCGCCCGCGGAGCGGCAGGACGACATAAAGCTGCCGCCGCTGAATGGCGCGCACCGTCGCCTCGGCGACGTCGTCGGCCGAGAGCCGCGACTGGGCGAAGAAGCCCTCGGCCCGCCTTCGCAGATCGGCGCGGCTCCAGCGGCCCGCCGCCAGCAGGTTCGTCGCGACGAATCCCGGGCAAAGCACGGTCACGCCGACGCCCCGGCCACGCAACTCCGCGTAGAGCGTCTCCGAAAGCGACACCACCGCCGCCTTCGAGACGTTGTAGGCACCCATCGTGGGCGCCGAGACCATCGCCGCCATGGACGCCGTGTTGACGACGTGCGGACGGGCCGGATTCTCGGCCAGCCAATCGACGAACGTGTGGCAGCCGTGGAGCACGCCGAAGAGATTGACGTCGAGCACCCACCGCCAGTCCTCGAGCGGATACCCGCCCACCTCGCCGGCGCCGGTGACGCCGGCGTTGTTGACGAGCAGGTCGATCCGCTCCCACGAGGCCCGGAGGCGGTCGTGCAACGCCCGCCACTGCGCGGGAAGGGTGACGTCGAGCGATTCCACCTGCGCCGTGCCGCCGAAACGTGCCACGGCCGCCGCCGTCTCCTCCGCCGCCGACAGGTCGATGTCGCACACGGCGACGTGCCAGCCGTCGCGGCCGAGCCGCACCGCGAGCGCCCGCCCCAGGCCGCTGCCGCCGCCCGTGACAACAGCGCGGCGGGGCAGGGCGGGGGATGCTCCCGGAGCCGCGACGAAGGAGGCAGCCGTGCTCGTCATCGCCTCAGACGAACTGCGCCAGGACGAGCACGCCGATCAAGCCGACGACCGACACGATCGACTCCATGACCGTCCAGCTGCGAAAGGTCTCGGCCAGGCTGACGTCGAAATACTCCTTGAACATCCAGAACGCCGTGTCGTTGACGTGCGAGCAGGCGAGGCTGCCCGCGCCGATGGCCAGGACCATCAGGTTCGGATCGACGTCGCTCTGGCCGACGACCGGTGCGAGGATGCTCGCGGCCGTGAGTCCGGCCACGGTGGCCGAGCCGATGCAGATGCGGATGACGACGGTCACGAGCCAGGCGAGCACGAGCGGATCGAGCGGCAGGCCCCGCAAAGCGTCGCCGAGCTGGGTGTTCACGCCGCTGCGGATGAGCACCTCCTTGAAGGCGCCCGAGCCCGCGATCACGAGCAGGATCGACGCCGCGTCGCCGAGCGCCGAGGCGTAGGTCGTCATGACGGCCCCCAGCGACCGGCCCCGCATCAGCCCGAGCGTGACCGTGGCGACGAGAAGCGCCAGCACCATGACGACGTCGGGATCCGACACGAACGTCACCGCCGACCCGAGCGACGAGCCCTTGGGCATGAACTGCCCCGCCACCGAGGTGACCAGAAGCAGCGCCGCCGGGAGCAGCGCCGTCGCGATGCTCGTGAAGGTGCCGGGCAGCTCCGCCTCCGGCCGCGGCCGGGCGTCGAGGCCCGCCGGTGGACGGGCTACGATGTCGCCGAGCGTCCGCGAGAACACCGGGCCGGCGAGGATCAGTGCCGGCACCGACACGATCATGCCGTAGAGCAGCGTGAGGCCCAGGTTGGCGCCGAAGCTCGCGACGAGCGCCGTCGGGGCGGGGTGGGGCGGCAGGAGCCCGTGGGCCACGCTCATCGAGGCGAGCGCCGGCACGCCGACGACGAGCGTCGGCAGCCGGTAGCGGCCCACCAGGGCGAAGATGATCGGCACGAGCAGGACGAAGCCCACGCCGTAGAACAGCGGGATGCCGACGATGAAGCCGGTGAGTGCCATCGCCCAGGACATCCGCCGCTCGCCGAACGCCGCCACGAGCGCGTCGGCGATCCGCTGCGCGGCGCCGCTCTCGACCACGAGCTTGCCGAGCATCGTGCCGGCCACGATGATCGTCACGAGCCCTCCGAGGGTGTCGCCGATCCCCTTGCGAAGCGCCGCCGGCACCTCCACGAGCGGGATGCCGAGCGCCACCGCCGTCGCGGCCGAGACGAGCAGGAAGGCCAGGAAGGGGTGCATTTTTCCCCAGACGACGAGCGCCACGAGCGCGACGATGGCGGCGGCGATGATGGCAAGCGACATCTGCTCCTCCTGGCTGCCCCGGAATCCTGCACGCGGCCGCCGTCACTCGGCAGCTATCGCCTCTTCGATCCGCACGAGCAGTTCGCGGACGATCTCCCTGTCGGAGGCGGGCCGCCTGGGGCTGTCGGGATGCGGCTCGTCACCGGCGACGAGCCCCCGTAGGTGGAGCGCCATCGCCATCGAATGCTTGTACGCGGGCACCGGCCGGCGGAAGGCGAAGTCGCCGAGCGCCTGCAGGGCGTCGTCGAGCTCGTCGAACCGGGAATCGCCGGCGGCCCACCAGGCATCGCGCTGCGCGAAGGCCTCCGGGTAAGCCGTCGAAAGCCCGAGCAGCCAGTCGCTACCGTATCGCACCATGTCGATCGCGAGATCGTTGCCCGTGAAGACGTGGAAAGCGGGCCGCTGCCGGTCGCGGATCGCCAGCCGCTCCCACTCGAGCCGCCGCGAGAGCGACGAGTGCTTGGCCCCGATGCAGTTTTCGATCTTGATCAGCTCGGCATAGGCGTCGAGCGACAGCACGCGGCCGCTCGGCACGAACTCGGTCGACAGCTCGAAGCCGATGAAGGCGGGCACCCGTCGCGCGAGCCGGCGATACCTGCCGAGCATGTCGGCGTCGCTGCCGCCGGTGAGCCCATACGACGGAAAGATCACCGGCAGCCCGTCGAACTCCCCGATCATGGCGAGTTGACGGGCGTATGCATCCTCGTCGAAGGCGGCGCCCACCGCGTCCACGACACAGGCCCCCGCCACCAGCTCGCGGCCGGGGCCGAGCACGTCGCGGGCGGTCGCGAGCGCCTGCCGCCGCGTGGCGTCGTCAATGAGCTGGACGTAGCCCGTATCCATGTTCACCGCCGGCGTGATGCCGGCTGCGGCGGTCCGGGCGACGTGGGCGGCGAAGCCTTCCCAGTCGATCCGGCGGTCGGCGGTGAAGGGCAGGAGGATCGCGGACATGCCGCGGATCCGCCGGCGCGGCCGGACGAGCGCGGCGGGATCGACGGGGGCGT
>JBJOKF010000147.1:0-11634 GCA_046046235.1 Planctomycetota bacterium
TAGCTCCCCGAGTAGGATTCGAACCTACAACCTACCGGTTAACAGCCGGCCGCTCTACCGTTGAGCTATCGGGGAATGCAGTGGGTAAAAAGTAACCGATCGACGAACCAAAATCGATGCCCCGGCACCGGTCGCCCTCGCCGACGCGGTCACGGTGCAGCCGCCTCGGCCGCCGGCCGCTGTTTCTCCATAAGAACCCGATTGCCGCGGGCGTTGTACTCGATGCGGGTCATGAAGTTCCGCATCAGCATCACGCCCCGCCCGCCCGGGGCGTCGAGCCGTTCGTCCAGCCGACAGTCGGGCACCGCCGAGGGATCGAATCCCGGGCCCTCGTCAGTCACCTCGATGCGCGCGAGATCGGCCGAGACGACGCAGGCCACCCGCACCTTCTTGTCCGGGTCGAGTTTGTTGCCGTGCACGATCGCATTGACGATCGCCTCCTCGGCGGCCAGGTGAATCGCGAAGATGTCGGACGGCGACCAGCCGTGAGCGCCCAGCTGCTCGAGCAGTGCGTCCATGATCAGACGGCTCGCCCCGCGCTCGCTGGGCAGCTCGATCTCACGCTGCCACGCGACCGCGGCCGGTTGCCGTGAGTGATCAGAATGGTGCGACATCGCTCTCTTCCGCCTCCGCCGGTCGGCCGGACTGCGTCCGTCCGGACTCGATGGTCACTCGAATGCCGAGATCGCCTCGGCCTCACCTTCACGGATGTCGAATACTTTGTCGAGCTTCGTGATCTGGAAGACGTCGAGAATCTCGGGGCGGATGTTGCTCATCTTCATCTTGCCCTTGTTTGCCTTCACCTTGCGGTCCAAGGTGATCAGCTTTCCCAGGGCGGCGCTGGAGAGAAACTCCACCCCGGTGAAACTGAGGAGTATCTTCTTGCGGTTCTCGACTTCCACCAGGCCGAACAGTTCCGATCCGAGTTCCAGGATGCCGGCCTCGTCGAGGATCTTCTTGTCGAGAAACCTGACGATCGACACGTCCGCCACCTTGGTGACGTCGATTCGCCGATGTGTAGCCATGGAGACTCCCGGGACCGCCCCCGACGTTGTTGGGCCGGGCGACCTCGAGGGCTGATGGTGGAGAGTAGCCTGTCGGGGCCCGTTTCGCCATGGAACAGGCCCAGCGACGGCATTCACTGCTGCCAAACTGGCAGGCCCGTCCAGTGGGATCACGGTGTGCGAAATCGGACAGGAACCCGTGGACTTTTGCGGGGATTATGCCAGAGTGCCGGAGTCCCCGGGCTTCGTGATTCGTCTGGCGCGCCAGTTGCTCAGCTCCTGGCGTCCGCCGGGATCGGTCCATTGCCGGCAGCCGCGCCCTCCCGACGGTCGCGAGCCATCCACATCCTCATCACCAAAACCTGCAGAAAGGTACGAGCATGTCAGCGACCGCGAGCAAGCCCGCCAAGCGCAAGTCGAGCCTCATCCCCCTGGGTGACAGGGTCGTCGTCGAGCGCGAGGCGAGCGAGCAGAAGACCTCCGGCGGCATCCTGCTGCCCGATTCGGCAAAGGACAAACCCGCTCGGGGCGTCGTGGTGAGCGTGGGCGAGGGCAAACTCGACGACAAGGGGCACCGGCACCCGCTGCAGGTCAAGCCGGGCGACCGCGTCGTGTTCACGAGCTATGCCGGCGAAGCCTTCAAGGTCGGCGACGACGAGCTGCTGCTGATGCGCGAGGACGACATCCTCGCCGTGCTCGGCTGAAGCCGCTGCCCGTACGCGGCGGCCCGATACCCGGCCCGCTCCAGTCCCCGAATCCTGTCCCGACACAGTCCCCAGAAGCACGACACTGTTCCCTGACATCCAGAGGAGATCCAGCCCATGTCCAAGATGATGGCATTCGACCAGGAGGCCCGCGAGGCGATGCGACGCGGCGTCGCCAAGCTCGCCCGCGCCGTGAAGGTGACGCTCGGACCGAAAGGCCGCAACGTCATCCTGCAGAAGAGCTTCGGCTCGCCGACCGTGACCAAGGACGGCGTGACGGTCGCCAAGGAGATCGACCTGGAGGACGTCTACGAGAACATGGGCGCCCGGATGGTCCGTGAGGTCGCCAGCAAGACCAGCGACGTGGCCGGTGACGGCACCACCACCGCCACGGTGCTCGCCGAGGCCGTCTTCAACGAGGGTCTCAAGGCCGTCGTCGCGGGCGTGAACCCGATCCAGATGAAGGCGGGCATCGAGAAGGCCGTCGAGGACATCACCTCCAAGCTCAAGGACATGTCCATCCCGGTGAAGGGCAAGAAGGAGATGGCCCAGGTGGCCTCGATCGCCGCCAACAACGACCCCGAGATCGGCGAGCTGCTCGCCGAGGCCATGGACAAGGTCGGCAAGGACGGCGTGATCACCGTCGACGAGGGGAAGAGCCTGAAGACCGAGGTGGAGTGGGTCGAAGGCATGCAGTTCGACCGCGGCTATCTCTCCCCCTACTTCGTCACCAATCCGCAGCAGATGCAGTGCGTCCTGGAGGACTGCTATGTGCTCGTGTTCGAGAAGAAAATCTCGAGCGTCAAGGACATCGTGCCGATGCTCGAGGCGGTGGTGAACGCCGGCAAGCCGCTGCTGATCGTCTCCGAGGAGGTCGACGGCGAGGCCCTGGCGACGCTCGTGATCAACCGGCTGCGGGGCACGTTCCAGGTCTGCGCCGTCAAGGCTCCCGGCTACGGCGACCGCCGCAAGGCGATGCTCGAGGACATCGCCATCCTCACCGGCGCCACGGCCGTCTTCGAGAACCTCGGCATGAAGCTCGAGAACCTCGGTCTGGCGGAGCTCGGCCGGGCGAAGAAGGTGATCGTCGACAAGGACAACACGACGATCATCGAGGGCTCGGGCAAGACTTCGGCCATCAAGGCTCGGATCGAGCAGATCCGCAACGAGATCGCCGCCGCCACGAGTGACTACGACCGTGAAAAGCTCGAGGAGCGGCTGGCCAAGCTCGCCGGCGGTGTCGCCAAGATCAACGTCGGGGCGGCGACCGAGAGCGAGATGAAGGAGAAGAAGGCCCGCGTCGAGGACGCGCTGCATGCCACGCGGGCCGCGGTCGAGGAGGGGATCCTGCCGGGCGGCGGCGTCGCCCTGCTGCGGGCCAGCTCCCAGGTGAAGCCGAAGGGGCTCTCGGAGGACGAGACGGTCGGCTTCAACATCGTGGTGCGTTCCTGCCGGGCGCCGGTCACGATGATCTCGGCGAACGCCGGCCAGGACGGCTCGATCGTCTGCGAGAAGGTGCTCTCCGGGAGCGGCAACTTCGGCTACAACGCCGCCACGAACGAATACGAGGACCTCGTCAAGGCGGGTGTCATCGACCCGGCCAAGGTGACCCGCACGGCGCTGCAAAACGCGACGAGCGTGTCGACGTTGCTCCTGACGAGTGACGCCCTCATCGCCGAGAAGCCGAAGGAGTCGAAGGCCAAGGCCGGCGCCGGCGGTCACGGCGGTGATTACGACATGTACTGAGCCGGTTGTGCAGGCCCGCAGGGGGGCGAGAATCCCGCTGCTCGGCCGGCAACGCTGCGGTCACGCCCGGGGCGGCCTTATGGCCGCCCCGGCTTTTTTCCGCCGGTGAGCTTTTCCAGCGGCACGAAGCCGTCGCCACCTTCCGGTCCAGGCGGGCTACAGGGCGGCGCGAAGAGCCGCCGCGCCACGACCCATGCGAGCCACCCCGCGGCGAGCGTGGCGATGGCGATGGCGATGGTGTCCTGCATGGTGGGCATGGCGTAGGGCTCGCGACCGCAAAGCGTAGATCCTGGCGGAAGGCCGCGTCACCAGCCCAGGAGCGTGCCGAGTTGATAGGTCGCGCAGGCGGCCAGCCAGGCGAGCACCGTCATGTAGACGAAGGTGAACGCCGGCCAGAAGAAGCTCCTGGTCTCGCGGCCGATGACGACCAGCGTGCTCGCGCACTGGGCACACAGCGCGAAGAACACCATGATCGACAGCGCCACCGGCAGCGTGAAGACCTTGCGGTCGGTGCCGTCCCAGGTGGCCGCCCGGAGCTTGCGCTCGAGCGCCGAGGCTCCATCCTCCGCGCCGGGGTCGACGTCGCCCAAGTTGTAGATCACGCCGAGCGTGCCGAGCACCACCTCCCGAGCCGGGAAGCTCGCGAGTGCCGCACATCCCAGCCGCCAGTCCCAGCCCAGCGGCCGGACCACCGGCTCGATCACGCGCCCCAGGCGACCCAGGGCGCTTTGCCGCTGGGCGGCGCCCCGTCGGGCGGCGTCGAGCCCCGCTTCGGTATCGAGCTCGGCCAGTTCGGCGGCCGCTTCCGCCTCCGCGCCGCGCCCGTCGCCGGCGGCGACTTTCGCGGCCAGGGCCACGCGGTGCGCCGCCACCTCCGCCTCGATCGTGGCGTCGTTGCGCGGGTAGCTCGACAGCGCCCAGACGACGATGCTCACGGCGACGATCAGCGTGCCGGCATTGTGCAGGAACGACACCACCGCCTCCCGCACCCGCTCGAGCACCACCGGCCAGCGTGGCCAGCGCCAGCCGGGCAGTTCCATCACGAAGGGCTCGGGCGGACCACGAAAGACCGTCCGAGACATCACGAACGCGACGGCCGCGGCGGCGAGCACGCCCACGGCGTAGAGGGCCACGAGCACGACCGCGGGCAGCCGGATCCAGGAGAGCCCCACCGGCACGTTCGGCACGAACGCGCCGCAGAGCAGCAGATAGACCGGCAGCCTGGCGGAGCAGCTCATCAGGGGTGCGACGAGAATCGTCAGCAGCCGGTCGCGGGGGTTCTCGATCGTGCGGGCCGCCATGATGCCCGGGATCGCGCAGGCGAAGCTCGATAAGAGCGGAATGAACGACTTCCCGCCGAGACCGACGCCATAGAGAAGCCGGTCCATCAGAAATGCGGCCCGCGACAGATAGCCGCAGCCCTCGAGGATCGCGACGAACAGAAACAACAGCGCGATCTGGGGCACGAACACGACCACGCCCCCTACGCCCGCGATGACGCCGTCGACCAGGAGCGAGCGGATCGGCCCCGGGGGCAGCCGGTCGGCGACGAGCCCACCGAGCCAGTCGACGGCACCCCCGATCGCGTCCATCAGCGGCGTCGCCAGCCAGAAGATCGACGAGAAGAGCGCGAGCATGACGGCCGCGAAGAAGGCCAAGCCGAAGACCCGGTGGGTGAGCAAGCCGTCGATCCGTTCCCCGAGCGAGTGCCGGAGCGGATGCCGGCGGGTGACGAGGCCGTCGAGCAGTTCCTCGATCCACGCGTACCGGGCGATCGCCTCGCGGGCGGCCGGGTCACGGTGGGGATCGACCGCGGCGAGATGCCGGTCGAGCCCGCGGGGTGGCTGCGGCGGCTTCGCGACCGCGGCGAGGATGGCGTCGCCAAGCGTGTCGATGCCCTGGCCGGTCGGCGCCACCACCGGCACGACCGTTGCCCCGAGTCGCCGGCCGAGCGCGGGAGAGTCGATGTCGATGCCTTTGTCGTCGGCGACGTCGGCGAGCGTGAGCGCGATCACCGTCGGGAGTGACAGGGCGAGGGCCTGGGTCGCCAGGAAGAGGTTGCGTTCGAGATTCGTGGCATCGACGACGACGACCACGCAGTCGGGGCGCGGCACGCCGGCGAGCCGGCCGTGAAGCACGTCGACGGCCACCCGCTCGTCCGGGCTCTGGGCCGAGAGGCTGTAGGTGCCGGGCAGGTCGACCAGTTCGATCGCCCGGCCCCGGTGGCTGTACCGACCGACTTTCTCCTCGACCGTCACGCCCGGATAGTTGCCGATGCGGGTGGGAATCCCGGCCAGCGCTGAAAAGAGCGTGCTTTTGCCCGTGTTGGGGTTGCCCAGGAGGGCCACGACCAGGGGCCTGTTCCGGAGGTTCGCGCCGCCAGGCGGCCCGGCAGCCCTGCGACTGCCGTCTGTCGGCGTCGTGCCGTCGGGCGGGGCGGTCATGGATGTCGTGCTGCCGGTCAGCGCGCGATGGAAACCCGGGCTGCCTCGCGCCGGCGGATCGACAGCCGATAGCCCCGCAGTTCGAGCTCCAGCGGCCCGCCGAGCGGGGCCGAGCCGACGACACGAACCTGCACGCCCGGCGTCAGCCCCATCTCCAGCAGCCGAAGCGACGTGGGGTCACTGCCAGTCACGTCGGCGACGCGAGCCGTGGAACCGATTGCGACCTCGGCGAGTGACACGCTCGATACCTCCTGGAGGAAGGCGTCCATCAGGACGACACCCGGCAGATCTTGAGAATGAATCTCAGTTGCCTCTCCAGTGTAGAACGTCTCAGTGAGCGAGGCAACAGTCGGTCTCTGGCACCCTTGAAAACATGAGCGCCGACGGGCTCTTCGTCACCGGTACCGACACCGACGTGGGGAAGACGGCGGTGGCCGCAGCCATCGTCAGGAGCCTGGTGGCCCGCGGACTCTCGGTCGGCGTCTACAAGCCCGTTGCCAGCGGCGTCTCCTGCGCCGCTGACGGCTCCGTCCTCGGGGGCGATCCGTTCAGGCTCTGGGAGGCTGCCGGAAGGCCGCTGTCGCTCGCGGCGGTCTGTCCGCAAGGCTTCCCGGCAGCCATCGCGCCGCACAGGAGCGCCCGGGCGGCCGGCCGGGTCGTGGACGAGCGGCTCCTGCGCAGCGGGTATGACGTCTGGCGGGAGACATCCCGTGTCGTCGTCGTCGAGGGGGCGGGGGGCCTCTTCTCACCGCTGGGTGACACCGTGCTCAACGTCGACCTGGCCAGCGCTCTCGGCCTGCCGCTGGTGGTCGTCGACTCCGCGCGGCTTGGGTCCATCGGTCGTACGCTGGCCACGGTCGAGGCTGCCCGGGCCCGCGGCCTCCGGGTGGCTGCCGTCGTGCTCTCGCACGTCGAGCCGACAGGCTCTGCCGACGGATCCGCTGCGCCGGCGACGATCGCCCGTGACGCCGCGGCCGACTTGGTCGCCCGGCTCGCCCCCGTGCCGATCGCAGCGCTCTTTCACGGCGCCGAGCAGATCGAGCCGGCGGTCGACTGGCTGGCGGTCGCCGGCCGGTGAGGCCGGCCCATGGCATCGCCCCGCGGGTTCCCGACCGTGAGCTTCATCGCCACCTTCCATACGCCGGTGGCGTCGGGTGTGACGATCCAGTGCGGCATCGCGACCACCGACTGGTGCACCAGCTCGAAGCCTCCCTCCGACTGGCTCACCGACTGCACCGGGAAGGTCCAGAGCCCGCCGGCGGCCCCGTTCGAGGCGGGGAGCACCGTGAGCACGGCATCGACCCCGAGCCACTCGTCCACCAGCCCGATCGATCGCATGTCGGCGCGGTCGAGAAGGGTGCCCAGTTCCCCGAGGCTGCATCCGGCATCGTCGCGAAAGAAGCGGCCCTCTGCCCGGTCGGGCAGGCCGGCGAAGTTGAACTCGATCGCCAGGTGCTGGCGGAAGTCGTGGGGCATGCCTTCGAGCTTGTAGGCGATCTCGAGCGTCCGTGAGCCGGCCTCCAGCGTGATCGCCTTCGAGAGCGAGAGCGGTATCCCCCACACGTTGCCGGACCGAGACAGGAGGACCTGGATACGGCCCGGGTTGCGGCGGATGCTCGCCTCGTAGCTGCCCGCGGAGAAGTCGCCGCGCTCGACCGCCCGGCCTTCGACCACGTCGGCCGCGGTCGTGTCGCAGTCCCAGAAGTGATCGACCAGGCTCTTGCGGCGGGACGAGTCGTACCGCACGAGCCGTTCGAGACCCTCCTGCTTGAACTTCGCCACCTGTGAGGCATCGACCACGCTACGGGCGTTGCCGGGTCCGGCGAGCACCTGTGCGTGGTAGGCCTCGGGCTGACGGTCGAGGGTCGCGAGCAGGTTGTGGCGTTGGTCCTTGAGGTCGAGCTCGTAGAGCATGCCGCCGCGGGCCGGGGCGATCCAGGCATCCAGGCCGTCGTTCGACAGCCGCACCTCCGTCCGGCCGTCGAAGTCGAAGTCGGCGGACGCGGCCTCGACCCACGGGGCGGTCCGGCCCTCGGCCCGATCGGCCGCGAGATCGGCGGTGATCAACTCGCGATAGACGGCGTTGCGCAGGTGCGGCAGATAGATGCCGCCGAAGGCGCCGTGCCAGTAGGCGCAGTTGCACTGGCCGCGATAGAGGGCCTGCGTGGCCTCGGCCAGGGCAGCGGCGGCGGCGGCGCCCGAGGGCCTGGCGGCGGCGAGCCGCTCGAGCCGGCCGCTCACGGCCATCATCCGCGCGTACATCTCGTTGGCTTCGGGATATCGCAGCCGGAAGTTCCGCCACGAGCCGCCACGCAGGAAGCGGGCCACGTCGGCCAGCCGGGGGTCGGAGGCGGCCAGCTGCCGTCCGCGGATGCAGGCCAGCTGCGGCTCCGGCGGCAGCACCCACTCCATCATCTCGCGATAGCTGCATTCGGGCAGCCAGACGGTTCCCGCCGGCGGCACCTCCGTCACCACCTCCGAAGGCAGGCACATCGCGATCCAATCGGCGTTGGCCTCGAGCAGTCCGAAGAACCGCTCGAGCCAGCCGTCGTCGAAGCAGGTCTTGCGCGTGTCGGGCCAGACGCCGAACTTCTCGCCATCGTCACCGAAGACGGCCAGCGCCCCGTGCCGCCTCGCGGCGAGAAACCGCAGATGGTCGATCGTCGCCTCCGGCGCCGCGAACGGGATCACGTACCGCAGATGCTCGCTGACCGGGAAGACCGCCACGGTCGCGCCGTCACCCTCGGTGAGCCAGTGGCGGTCGAGCCGGTCGTCCGGCAGTCCGGCCGCCTTGAAGTGGGAGTCGTCGAGGATCGTCCACTCGATGCCGGCGGCGGCGATGTCGCGGGTCATCCCCGGATCCCAGACTCGTTCCGCGACCCACATGCCGGTGACCTTCGTGCGGAAGCGGCGCTCGAGCCAGTCGGTCGCCATACGAATCTGGCCGATCCGGTCGCGGGCCGGCAGCATCGCGAGCACCGGCTCGTAGAAGGCGCCGCCGACGATCTCCACCTGCCGCTCCGCAACGAGCGCCGCGAGGCGGTCGAGGTAGTCGGGGTGATGGCGGTCGAGCCACTCCAGGAGCGGACCACTCGTGTGGATCGCGAGCCGGATTCCCGGATGCCGTTCGAGGAGTTCGAGGAACGGCAGATAACTGTCGCGGTAAGCCTGTTCGATCACGCCGTCAAAGTTGCCGACGGGCTGATGGTCGTGGAGGACGAAGACGAGCCGGACGGCGGGCGACATGAGGAACCCTGAGGAGGCGAACGGAAGGCGCGAGCCGCTGCCCGCCGGAGGGCGGCGGGCAGCTCGTCACGGGCGGTGGGCGAATTGTCGAGGCTGAAGCGGCCCGCGCCAAACGGTTTTCTGCCCATGGCGCCCGATTGGCGGCCGCGCTCGTGCGGCGCTTGCCGGCTGGGAAAGCTGCGCCCGCCTGCCGGCGCGCTGCCATCGGGGCCGAGGCTGTCAGGCCTCGCGAAGCCTGGAGGCGGCCGCGTGGGCGGAGACGGTCGTCACATGGCAGCCGGTGCCCAGCTCGAATCCTGCCAGGCCGTGCAGCCGCGGCAGGATCTCGAGATGCCAGTGCCACCGCGGCGGCGGCGACGCATGATGGGGAAAGGGGGCCTGATGGAGCCACCAGTTGTAGGCCGCGTTCGGGACGAGACGGTCCAGGCGACCGACGATCGATTGCGAGAGCGCCGCGACCGCTGCCAGGCGGCCCGGCCGGGTCTGGTGGAAGTAGGCCTCGGGCGATCGCGGCAGGATCCAGGTCTCGTACGGCTGCCGCGGCGCCGGCGGCACGAGTGCCACGATGTCTTCGGCTTCGGCCACGATCCGCCCCTCCTCCTCCGCCGCCGAGACGACCGCGCCGAACGGATCGGCCGAGTCGGCACCGGCGGACAGCTCGGCCACGATCGCCGGCGGCACGAAGCCGAGGCCCACGAGCTGGCTGTGCACGTGCTCGAGCGACGCCCCCGCGGCGGCGCCGGAGTTCTTGAAGACGGTCGCCCAGGCCACGGTCGGGTCAGTGGCCAGGTCGGCGAGCCTCCGCCGGCACAGCTCCCAGACACCCCGCCAGTCGTCCGGCGGGATTGCCAGGATGCTCGCCACATGTGCGGGCGACTCGATCACGACCTCGTGCACGCCGCAAGCCGTCGAGGCCGCCCCGCGCGGATCCGCCCCGACGGCCTCTGACGAGGAGGCGAGCGGTCCGTCGGCCCCGACGATCGGAAACCGGTTGCGGACGATCCGCGACCGCCAGTCGCCGGCCGTCGCGGCCTCCGTCCGGAGGATGTCGGGGGGCGTGAGCCGCTCGTGCCCGGCACAAAAGGGGCATGTGATGCGGTCGCCGGCAAGCTCGTCGGGCCGCGCTGCCCGCCACGGGGCGACGATGACCGGCCGGCCGCTGAGCGGATCGTAGTGGATTCGGGGACGTGGCCGTGTTGAACCCATGGAGGAGGCCCCGTAAACTCTCGTTTCTCCCGGAGACCTTACCATGCTCACTGTCGGCGACGCGTTTCCCCACTACTCGGTCCAGGCCTGCGTGGGCACCGGGAAGGACGACGTCAAAACGCTCACGAACGCCGACTACGCCGGCCGCTGGGTGGTCTATTTCTTCTATCCCAAGGACTTCACCTTCGTCTGCCCGACGGAGATCGCCGAGTTCAACCGGCAGGTGAAGGCCTTCGCCGATCGCGACACGAGCGTCGTCGGCGGCAGTACCGACAACGAGTACTCCCACCTCGCCTGGCGGCGGGCGCACGCCGACCTCGCGAACCTCGAGTTTCCGCTGATCGCGGCCCAAAAGCTCGCTCCGGAGCTGGGAATTCTCGAGAAGACCGAGGGCTACTGCCTGCGGGCGACATTCATCGTCGATCCCAACGGCGTCATCCAGTGGGTCGACGTCAACCAGGGTCGCGTGGGCCGCAACGTCGCCGAGGTGCTGCGGGTGCTCGACGCCCTCCAGAGCGACGAACTCTGCCCGTGCAACTGGAAGAAGGGCGACCCCTACGTCAAGGTGGGGTAGTCGAGTGAAGTCCTCGCGGCGAGGCTGGGGGGCGAAGTTCGCCGATGCCTTCCGGGGCCTCCGGCGAGCGGTGCGGAGCCAGTCGAGCTTCGCCGTCCATCTGGCCGCCGCCTCGGCAGTGGTCGCCACGGGGGCTTTTGTGCGGCTCTCGGCGGGCGAATGGTCTCTGATCGCCCTGGCGATCGGGCTTGTGCTCATGGCCGAGATCTTCAACACGGCCGTCGAGTCGCTGGCGCGTGGCCCCGGCAGCAGGCGTCATCCGCGGCTCCGGGATGCCCTCGACATGGCGAGCGCCGCGGTGCTCGTGGCTGCCACCACGGCTTGCATCATCGGCCTGATCGTGCTCGGGCCGAAGATGCTGTCGGCCTTAGCCGCCATGCCCTAGCCGCATCTACGAAGATCGGTCAGACGACAGAGCCTTCGATGAGCCGGCGGCGGAGTTGTGCCCGACGACGGGTCCAACGGCTCCAGCCGAACATCGCGGCGCCGATCCCGGCAAGCGCCATGGTGGACGGCTCCGGCACGGCGTAGAGAACGCCGGCATTCGGGCCGGCGGTGAAGAAAGCGAACTCTCGTCCATTGCCGAGGTACTGCGACTCCCAGCGGTCGGCACTGACCTTGTAGAAGTTCACGTTGCCGTAAGTGCCCGTCATTACGACAGAGCTGAAATCGTTGAGCACGTTGGCGGTGTCAACGCTGAAGAGCGTCCA
>JBJOKF010000179.1:0-10521 GCA_046046235.1 Planctomycetota bacterium
CTGGCGGCCGAGTGCGGCGAGGCAGCCGGTCAACTGCCCAGGGCGGCCGTACGTTGGGATCACGACGGAGACGGTGGGCTGGTGTGTCGACGGCATCGGGGGGCTGGCGGAGACGGAGGAGCGGGGGCGCTGACGAGTGGGGCGCCTCAGGGCGAGAGGACCTCGCTGGCACTGCCCGATTGCACGACGCGGCCCCGTTCGAAGCGGTAGAGCAGGTCGCAGTCGGCGACGGTCGAGAGCCGATGGGCGACGATGATCAGCGTCTTCGCGCCATGCAGCGAGTTGACCGCGGCCATGACCTCCTTCTCGGTCTCGACGTCGAGGGCGCTGGTCGCCTCGTCGAGCACGAGCACCTGCGGATCGCGATAGAGCGCCCGCGCGATGCCGATCCGTTGCCGCTGGCCGCCCGACAGCCGCACGCCCCGTTCGCCCACGAATGTCTCGAGCCTGTCCGGCAGTTCGTCCACGAAGGCGTCGAGCCGAGCCGACTTCAGCGCCCGCCACACCGCCGCGTCGTCGATCTCCCGCTCCGGCACTCCGAAGGCGACGTTGGCACGGATGGTGTCGTCGCAAAGGTAGATCGACTGCGCCACGTAGCCGACCTGCGCTTGCCAGGCGGGCAGGGATTCCCGAATGTCGCGGCCATCGACGCAGACGCGGCCCGCCGTCGGCGGCAGCAGCCCGAGGATGACGTCCACCAGCGTGCTCTTGCCGGCACCGCTGCCTCCCACGAACCCGACCGAGGCGTCGTGCGGAATCCGCAGGCTCAACTGCCGCAGGGCCGGCTCGCGGCTCCCAGGGTAGGCGTAGTCGACCGCCTCGAGCGTGATCGCATCGGCGAAGACCAGCGGGGGGCCTGCGGCCGTGGGCATCGGCGGCGCCTCACGGCCGAGCTCGTCGGCGATTCCCTGGATGGCGGCGTCGTGGAAGTGGAGCGTCTGCAGGGATGCCACCATGCGGTTGACGGAGGGGAGGAGGCGGAACGCCACCGTGGCGAACAGCCCGAGCATGGGGATCAGGGCCCGTGCCGACCGCCCCTCCCAGACCATCACCGCCGCCAACACCAAAAGCGCGACCACGGCCAAGAGCTCGAACAGCTGCCGTGGCACCTGGTCGATCAGGGATTGGTTCGCCGCGGTCGTCGCCAGCCGGTCGCTGTGGGTGCGAAACCGGGTGACAAACTCCCGCTCGCAGCCCAGGATCTTGACGTCCTTGGCGCCGCCGAGCCCCTGCTGGAGGTGCTTGATCGACTCTTGGCCGTCTTCGCGGCGGAGCTTGCCCCACTGGCGGGTGCGCCGCCGCGCGAGCCGGTCATAGAGCCAGCCGGCCCCGACGAGCAGCCCGGCGGCGACGAGCGTGCCGGTGGGCTCCAGCCAGAGCAGCAGACCCACGAGGCCGAACATCACGAGCAGTTCCGTGACCGCGAGGATGAGAATCGTGCAGATGTGCGCGAACCCCTGCACGTCGCCGATGGTCCGCACAAGTTCGGAGGAGTTGCGCTGGAGGTGGAAGGTCCAGGGCTGGTCCAGATAGAGCTGGAACAGCCGCCGACTGGTCGTCGCCTGCACGCCGGCCACGAATCGGGTCTGCCAGAAGGAGACGAACAGCAGAAAGGCCGCTTTGACGGCGTACATGGCGGCCAAGAGCCCGAGCGCCGCCAGCAGGAAGCCGGGCGTCGAGGGCTTGCCGAGCCGACCGACCCAGCCCTCGACCGGGGCGGGAAGCCGTGCAGCCTCGCCCGCGATCAGGGAGAGCGTGGGGAGCACCAGACCGATGCTCAGCATCTCGAGCACGGTGCCGACGAGCATCAGCAGGAGCAGAAAGACGGCCGACCGCCGTTGTTGCGGAGTCAGCACCGACCAGATGATTCGGGCGGTCGTCATAAGCGACCAGCGTAATCGAAAACGGCCGCCGGCCCACGCTCGCGGGGGGCGGTGTCCGCAGGAACCTCAAAAGGCGACGAGAAACTGCGTCTGGATCGCCGTGCCGGTGGAGCCCGCCCGGTAGGGATAGAGGATGTTCTGGGCCGGGTTGCGGTTCATGTAGAGCGCTTCGAGCGTGAGCCGCGCCTGCCGCGATTCCTTGAGATACCAGTTCAGGCCGCCTCCATACTCCTGGCCGGTGCCGTAGGGGCCGGTCACGAAGCTCGATCGGGCGTAGGCTTCGTAGGTGCGCGGCACGAAGCACCACGAGAGATAGCCCATGCCGCCGTGGTCGAAGATGCTCGACCGGTCGAACGGCCCCTGGCCCTGGAAGTCGTCGAGCATGCGAAAGTAGTACTCGCCGAAGAGGCCGAAGCCGCGGTACTTCCAGGCCGCGTCGACCGTCGCAAGCCGGTAGAGAAACTGGTCGAGCCGGCTGTCGCCGCCGAGCGCCCCCCGCTTCGTGATGCGGGTGCCGTCGGAGAGGCGCACGATCGTGTCTTCGGGATTGTTGCCCACGATCGGCAAGGCGTAGGTGGGGGCGTAGACGCCGCTGCAGCCGAACCGGACGACGGGAGACGAATGATGTTCCATGTCGGAGGCGCCCAGGCCGAAGCGGCCCAGCGGCTCCCACCAGGTGTTTCCGGCCCAGGCCATCGAAGTGCCGCGGCGGAGCACGCCCGTCGTGCCGCCGTCGATCGCGTTCCAGACGCCGGCGGTGTAGAAGACCTCCTTGTCGAAGTTGCCGACCGCCAGGACTCCCGGGCTGAAGCCTGGTCGGAAGAAGGTGTTGGCCATGCTGCGATCGACGCCCGTCGTGTAGGGAGTCGTCTCCAGCCATTCGCGCGAGCCGGGCACCTGGGTCATGCCGCCGCCGATCGTGGCGGCCTCGTCGAACTTCCAGCCGAGCAGGCCGATCGGCACCACGCCCGAGCGGATGCCGGCATTCGTGGTGCCGAAGAGGGCGAAGTTGTAGACGAGCTGCTCGTCGAGCACGTAGCCGTGAAAGGAGAGCAGGAAGCGGTTGATGTTGAAGGTGTTGATGTTGTTGACCGGCAGGGTGTCTCCGGTGGCGTCGGTCCAGGTGGTGGCGTCGCGGGCGAACTCGAACCAGCGCAGCTGCATGTAGCCCCCGAGGGCGAGGGCGAAGGGCAGCTCGCCCCGGGGGGGCTGCGTCTTGAGGAGGAGCAGCCCCTGTGGCGGGGCGATGTCGGTGGCCGGGATGTAGCGGGGCCGAGGAATGCCGGCGAGGCGGGCCTCGACGGCGCGGTCCACGAGTTCTTGGAGGGCCCGCTCGTCGAGGCCGTCAGGCGCGGGCCGCGCCGGGGCCACCGCAGCGACGACCGCGTCCTCGGCTGGTGCGGCCGGCGGGGCGTCGGGAGAGGGCTCGGCGAGCACGTCTTCCGGCAGCGGCGGATCGAGCAGCAGGGGGGGCGGGTCGGCGGCGCCGCCGATCGTCGAGAAGAGGGCGACGCACAGGCAGGCCCACAGGCAAGGCGGCGACCGCGGCGGCACTGCACGGGGCGCGAGCATGGGAGACCGGCGCAGGGACCGTCCGGGGAGAGATCACCGGAGTCTCGATCGGGTCCGGATATGACAAATCTGCAGTCTTTTCCGGATAGGAAAGATAGGCGGTCTGGCTGGCGGTGTTCGACGAGGCCCGGATCCGACACGTTGAAAAACATGTCGCCACGGAGCCAGCGCTGGAGCCGGAGGGGCTTGACGAGGGACGAAAGCCCACTAGTCTGTATTTGTTTTCTGAATGATGCAGGGCGGCATCATTTGAAATCGTGATTGTGCCTGGGCCATGGAAGGCGTTTTAGCAGTCGTTTTCCAGCCCGCGCAGGGCATCGAGCCCGTGAACCTCAAGTCCCTGAAAATCTTCTGCGACATCGTCGCTCGCCGCAGCTTTTCCCGGGCGGCGGAGGAGAACGGCATTTCGCAGTCCGGGGCCAGCCAGGTGGTCGGCCAGCTGGAACAGCGGCTGGGCGTGCAACTGATCGAGCGGTCGAAGCGGCCGCTCGTGCCCACCCGCGAAGGGCAGGTCTTCTTCGACGGCTGCCGCAAGATCATCGCCCGCTACGACGCCCTCGAGGACGAGGTCCGTACGCTCCATGAGGAGGTCGCGGGCCGGGTGCGGGTCGCCGCCATCTACTCCGTCGGCCTGCATCACATGAGCCGGTACGTGCAGGAGTTCATGAGCCGGCATCCCAAGGCCAACGTACGGCTCGAATACCTCCATCCCGACCGGGTGCTCGAGTCGGTCGAGCAGGGGCAGGCGGATGTCGGCATCGTGAGCTATCCCCGGAGCACACGGGTGATCGAGGCCGAGCCCTGGCGCGAGGAGCCGATGGTGCTCGTCTGCGCGCCGGGCAACCCGTTCGCCGGCCGGGTGCAGGCTGCCTTCAGCGAGCTCAACGGCCAGCGCATGGTGGGCTTCGATTCCGACCTCGTCATCCGCCACGAGATCGACCGGGCGATGGCAGCCCATGGCGCGGAACCGAACATGGTGATGGAGTTCGACAACATCGAGACGATCAAGCGGGCCGTCGAGATCGACGCCGGTGTCGCGCTCTTGCCGGAGCCGACGATCGGCCGGGAGCTGGCGGCCGGCACGCTCTGCATGGTGCGCCTCGCCGGCGAGGAGCTGGTGCGGCCTCTCGGCATCATCCACGCCCGCGGCAAGCAGCTGCCGCCCACGGCGGAGCGGTTCGTCGAACTGCTCCGCGGCCACGCGCACGACGTGGTGACGGCCGCCCCGCCCGCCGCGGTCCACGTCTGAGATCCCCGAACGAGGCGAGTCCCCGCGTTCCTTATCAGCAGGTTTTTCTCCGCAGTCGGTCACGCTTGAGAAGAGTCTTTCCACGAGTTTTCCACCCGGCCCCGTTTCCAGAAGCACGAGCATCGCAATGACGCGTTCCCCCGGACTGCCCCCGGCCCAGGGCCTGTACGATCCCGCCAATGAGCACGACGCCTGCGGCGTGGGCTTCGTCGTCAATCTCCACGGCCGCAAGAGCCACCAGATCGTGCGGCAGGGGCTCGAGGTGCTGGAAAACCTCACCCATCGCGGGGCGTGCGGCTGCGACCCGCTGACCGGCGACGGTGCGGGCATCCTCATGCAGATGCCGCACGAGTTTTTTGCCGCCGTGGCGCCGCAGGCCGGCATCACGTTGCCGCCGCCGGGCGACTATGCCGCCGGCAACGTCTTTCTGCCGCCCTCGGAGGGCGACCGCGAGGTCTGCGAGCAGTTCTTCGAGAAGGTCTGCCGCGAGGAGGGGCTCGAGTTCCTCGGCTGGCGAAACGTGCCGACCGACAACCGCTCGATCGGCGGCACCGCCCGCGACGTCGAGCCGGTCGTGCGGCAGGCCTTCGTGGGCCGGGGCAAGAAGGTCAGCCGCGACCACTTCGAATGGAAGCTGTTCGTCGTGCGGAAGCGGTTCGGCATCGAGATCGGCAAGTTCGGCCTGACCGAGCAGACGTTCGTCTACGTCTGCTCGCTGTCGTCGCGGACCATCGTCTACAAGGGCCTGCTGCTGGCCGACCAGGTCGCGAAGTACTACCCCGACCTGTCCGATCCGCGGATGCAGTCGGCGCTGGCGCTCGTGCATCAGCGTTACAGCACCAACACCTTTCCCACCTGGGACCTCGCGCATCCCTTCCGGATGATCGCCCACAACGGCGAGATCAACACCGTCCGCGGCAACATCAACTGGATGCACGCCCGCGAGAGCATGCTGGCGCATCCCGTCTTCGGGCCCGACCTCGACAAGATCAAGCCGGTGATCCGCGAGGGGGGCAGCGACTCCGCCACGTTCGACAACGTCCTCGAACTCCTCGTCCTCGCCGGACGCCCGATCGAGGAGGCCGTGAGCATGCTGATCCCGGAGCCGTGGAGCGGCCACGAGAGCATGGCCGACGACCTCAAGGCCTATTACGAGTTTCAGGCCTGCCTCATGGAGCCCTGGGACGGCCCCGCGGCCCTGGCCTTCACCGACGGCACGCGGATCGGCGCCACGCTCGACCGCAACGGCCTGCGGCCCGGCCGCTGGTGGCAGATGAAGGACGGCCTCGTCGTGATGGCCAGCGAGGCGGGCGTGCTGCAACTGCCGGCGGGCGAGGTGGTCCGCAAGGGCCGGCTGCGGCCCGGCCGGATGTTTCTCGTCGACACCAAGGAAGGGCGGATCGTCGAGGACGACGAGGTGAAGCGGCGGCTGGCGACGGCCAAACCCTGGCGGGAGTGGATCGCCACGCATCAGCTACGGCTCGACGCGGTCGCCGATCCGGCCAACGTCGCCGAGGTGACCCACTCGCGGGCCGTGGTGGCGGAAGAGCAGTCGGCCGGCGCGAATGGCACGGCGCCGGTGGCGATGGATCCCTGGCGGGCGGCGGGCGTCGCGGGCGAGCAGGCGAGCCTGCTCGAACTGCAGCGGGCGCACGGCTACACCCTCGAGGATCTGAAAGTGATCCTCGGGCCGATGGCGACCGACGGCGCCGAGCCGATCGGGTCGATGGGCAACGACACGCCGCTGGCCGTGCTCTCCGACCGGCCGCAGTTGCTCGCCAACTACTTCAAACAGCTCTTCGCTCAGGTCACCAATCCGCCGCTCGATGCGATCCGCGAGGAGATCATCACGTCGATGATCACCACGATCGGCAGCGAGGGGAACCTCCTCGACTGCTCGCCCGAGCAGAGTCGGCTTCTGCGGCTCGAAACGCCCGTCATCACGAACGCCGAGTGCGCGCGGATCAAGGCGCTGGGCGCCGCCGGCAGCCCGGCGACTCCCGGCCTCAAGGCCGCGGTCATCTCGCTGCTCTTTCCGGCGGCCGACGGCGCGGCCGGCGTGCGGCGGCGGCTCGACGAGATCCGGGCCGAGGCCTCGGCGGCGATCACCGCGGGGGCGACGCTGCTCGTGCTCTCCGACCGCGGCGTCTGCCGCGAGCGGGCGGCGCTGCCCGTGCTGCTCGCGACCGGCGGCGTGCACCACCATCTCGTCAAGGAGGGGACGCGGACCCGCTGCGGGCTGGTCGTCGAGACGGGCGAGGCCCGCGAGGTGCAGCACTTCGCGCTGCTCACCGGCTACGGTGCCGGCGCGGTGAATCCCTACCTGGCCTTCGCCACGATCGACCAGATGCAGGCCGAGCGGATCATCGCCGCCGACGTGCCGCGGGAGAAGCTCCACAAGAACTTCGTGAAGGCCGCCACCAAGGGGCTGCTCAAGGTGATGAGCAAGATGGGGATCTCCACGCAGCAGAGCTACCGCGGCGCGCAGATCTTCGAGGCCGTGGGGCTCGACCGGAAGGTGGTGGACGAGTTCTTCACCCGCACCCCGAGCCGCATCGGCGGCATCGGCCTGGAAGACATCGCGGAGGAGTCGCTCCGGCGGCATGAGCACGCCTGGCCGCGGACGAACGTGCCGCAGACGCTCGAACTCGACGTGGGCGGCCGCTATGCCTGGCGGCGGAAGGGCGAGGCGCACATGCTCGCGCCGGACGTCGTCTCGAGCCTGCAGCGGGCCACGCAGATCAACAGCCGCGAAGAGTTCCGGAAGTACCAGAAGCTGATCGACGAGCAGCAGACGAAGCTGCTCACGCTCCGCGGCCTGCTCGACTTCAAGTGGGCCGCCGACGATCCCGCCTCCGCGGGGCCGGTCCCGCTCGAGGAGGTCGAGCCCGCCAAGGAGATCGTGAAGCGGTTCGCCACCGGGGCGATGTCGTACGGATCGATTTCGAAGGAGGCCCACGAGACGCTCGCGGTCGCCATGAACAGGCTCGGCGGCTGGAGCAACACCGGCGAGGGCGGCGAGGACCCCGTTCGCTACCAGCTCGACCCCTCCGGCGACAGCAAGAACTCCAAGATCAAGCAGGTGGCCAGCGGCCGCTTCGGCGTGACGAGCCTCTATCTCGTCAACGCCAAGGAACTGCAGATCAAGATGGCGCAGGGCGCGAAGCCCGGCGAAGGGGGCCAGCTCCCGGGCCACAAGGTGGACCGCGAGATCGCGCGGATTCGTCACAGCACGCCGGGCGTGGGGCTCATCTCCCCGCCGCCGCACCACGACATCTACTCGATCGAGGACCTCGCCCAGCTGATCCACGACCTGAAGAACGCCAACCACCACGCCCGCATCAGCGTGAAGCTCGTGGCGGAGGTGGGCGTGGGCACGGTGGCGGCGGGCGTGTCGAAGGGCAAGGCCGACGTGGTGCTGATCTCGGGCCACGACGGCGGCACCGGCGCGAGCCCGCAGACCTCGATCATGCACGCGGGCCTGCCGTGGGAGCTCGGCCTCGCCGAGGCCCACCAGGTGCTCGTCATGAACGACCTCCGTGGGCGGATCGTCGTGCAGACCGACGGCATGATCCGCACCGCCAAGGACGTCGCCATCGCCACGCTCCTGGGCGCCGAGGAATACGGCATCGCCACGGCGTCGCTCGTGGTGATGGGCTGCATCATGATGCGGAAGTGCCATTTGAACACCTGCCCGGTCGGCATCGCCACGCAGGATCCGGAGCTGCGCAAGAAGTTCACCGGCCAGCCGGAGCACGTGGTCAACTTCTTCTTCATGCTCGCGGAGGAGCTCCGCGAGATCATGGCGAAGCTCGGCTTCCGCACGATCGACGAGATGGTGGGCCGCGTCGACCGGCTCGACACCCGGGCGGCGATCGCCCACTGGAAGGCGAAGGGGCTCGATTTCTCGACGATCCTCCACAAGCCGGAGGTGCCGGACCACGTCAAGACGCACCACGAGGAGGTGCAGGATCACGGCATCGAGCGGTCGCTCGACATGACGACGCTCCTGGGCCTGTGCGGCCCGGCGCTCGAGCGCAAGGAGCGGGTCGTGCTCGACCTGCCGATCCGCAACATCAACCGCACGGTGGGCACGATCCTCTCGAGCGAGGTCACCCGCCGCCACGGCGCGGGCGGCCTGCCCGACGGCACGATCCAGATCAACTTCACCGGCACCGCCGGCCAGAGCCTGATGGCCTTCGGCGTGCCGGGAGTGACCGTGAAGGTCGAGGGGGACGTCAACGACTACTGCGGCAAGGGGCTCTCCGGCGGCCGCGTCATCGTGCGGCCTGTTCGGGATGCCCTCTTCAAGGCCGAGGACAACGTGATCGCCGGCAACGTGGTGGCCTACGGGGCGACCAGCGGCGAGATCTATATCCGCGGCGTCTGCGGCGAGCGGTTCTGCGTCCGCAACTCGGGCGCCGAGGCGGTGGTCGAAGGTACGGGCGACCACGGCTGCGAGTACATGACCGGCGGCCGGGCGGTGATCCTCGTGGAGACGGGCCGCAACTTCGCCGCCGGCATGAGCGGCGGCATCGCCTACGTCTGGGACGCCAACGGCACCTTCCGGCAGCGGGTCAACAAGGAGATGGTGGAACTCGAGCCGCTCGACCAGGGCGACATCGAGTATCTCAAGGGCCGGATCGAGAAGCACGTGGAATACACCGACAGCGGCCGCGGCAAGGAGATTCTCGCCAACTGGGCGAGCGAGCAGGGGCGGTTCGTGAAGGTGATGCCGATCGACTACAAGCGGGCTCTGGCGGAACTCCGCAAGCTCGCCGAGCAGGATCAGAAGGACGCCAAGCAGGTGGAGGCCAAGGTCAATGGGTGAGCCGCGCGGATTCATGAAGTACAAGCGCCAGGTCTCCGGCTACGCGCCGGTGGCCGACCGCCTGAAGCACTACAACGAGTTTCTCACGATCCTGCCCCCGGACGAGGTGAAGACGCAGGGCGCCCGCTGCATGGATTGCGGCGTGCCCTTCTGCCACACCGGCTGCCCGCTCGGGAACATCATTCCCGACTTCAACGACCTCGTGTACCGCGGCCAGTGGCACGAGGCGAGCCAGCGGCTCCACGCCACGAACAACTTCCCCGAGTTCACCGGCCGGGTCTGCCCCGCGCCCTGTGAGGCGGCCTGCGTGCTCGGCATCAACGAGGATCCGGTGGCGATCAAGCAGATCGAGATGACGATCGCCGACCGGGCCTTCGACGAGGGCTGGGTGGTGCCGGAACCGCCCGCCGTCCGCACCGGCAAGCGGGTGGCCGTCGTGGGCAGCGGGCCCGCGGGGCTCGCCGCCGCGCAGCAGCTCAACCGGGCCGGGCATCTCGTCACGCTCTTCGAGCGGTCGGACCGTCCGGGCGGGCTGCTCATGTACGGCATCCCCGATTTCAAGCTCGAGAAGTGGCGGGTCTGGAGGCGGGTCGAGCAGATGGAGCAGGAAGGGGTCGAGATCCGCTGCGGCGTGAACGTCGGCACTGACATCAGCACGCAGTCACTGACGACAGAGTATGACGCCATCGTATTGACCGGCGGCGCCACGCTCGGCCGCGACCTGCCGATCCCGGGCCGCGATCTCAAGGGTGTGCACTACGCGATGGAGTTCCTGCCCCAGCAGAACAAGCGGAATGCCGGCGACGAGGTGCCGGGCCAGATCGTGGCCGAGGGCAAGGACGTGATCGTGATTGGCGGCGGCGACACCGGCAGCGACTGCGACGGCACGAGCAATCGCCAGGGCTGCAAGAGCCTGGTGCAGTTCGAACTGCTTCCGCAGCCGCCCGACCTGGGCAAGTATCCACGTCGCCACGAGCGGCCGGCCA
>JBJOKF010000019.1:0-7092 GCA_046046235.1 Planctomycetota bacterium
AGGCGAGCCTGGGCGAACTGGTCGGCACCACGACCCATGAGTTCAACAATGCCCTGACCACGATCCTCAACTACGCCCGGATGGGGCTGCGGCACCGCGACCAGCCCACCCGCGACAAGGCTCTGGAGCGGATCCTGTCGGCAGGCACCCGGGCCGCCAAGATCACCGCCAGCGTCCTCTCGATGTCGCGAAACCGCACGGCCCGGTTCGAGCCGGTGGATCTCTTGATGCTCACGGAGGACGTGCTGGTGCTCCTCGAGCGGGAGATGATGAAGTATCGCGTGCAGGTCGAGCGGGAGTTCGCTCCGGTGCCGCGGGTGTCGGCCAATCCGAGCCAACTGCAACAGGTACTGCTGAATCTGCTCGTCAATGCCCGCCAGGCGATGCCCGGCGGGGGTCGGCTGATCCTGCGGCTCTCGCACGACGCGGCCACCGGATTCGTCGATCTGATGGTCCGCGACACCGGCTGCGGCATGACGCCCGACGTGATGCGGCGGATCTTCGAGCCGCACTTCACCACGAAGTCCGGGCCCGACGAGACCGGCAAGGGGGGCAGCGGCATGGGGCTCGCCTCCTGCCGGGAAATCGTCGAGGCCCACCGCGGACGAATCCGCGTCGAGAGCGCCCCGGGCAAGGGCACGGCGATCACGATCCGGATCCCCGTGCTCGACGCCACCGCCAAGATCCGCTCGGCGTGACCCGGCCCGCACGTGAGCCACCCGCTCAGGTGCGCGTCGAATGAAAGCCGGCCGGCCGTGAGCCCGCTGGAGGACCACGCTGAACGTCGCCTCGACTCGACTGCCGAACCCACGCCTCACGGCGTTGGGCTTGGGCGGGGCCCCGCCTCTTAGGCGCTCTTCGTGCGGGCCTCGCGAATCGGCACCACCGGCTCCGTGCCGTCGACGTTGCGCTCGTTGATCACGTACGTGCTGCCCTGATGCTCGGGCAGGTCGAACATGATGTCGAGCATCACGTCTTCCATGATCGATCGCAGGCCACGGGCGCCGGTCTCCTTCCGCATGGCCTTGCGGGCGATGGCGTTGAGGGCCTCGTCGGTGAACTCGAGGTTGCAGCTCTCGAGGCTGAACATCTTCTGATACTGCTTCACCAGCGCGTTCTTCGGGTCCTTGAGCACCCGCACGAGCGCCTGCTCGTCGAGCGGCTGCAGCGACGAGATCACCGGGAGCCGGCCGACGAGTTCGGGAATCAGGCCAAACTCGAGAATGTCGTCGGAGTCGACCTGCGGCAGTAGTTCGGCGAGGTCGGCATCGCCCCGCTGCCCCGTCGGCTGGCCGAAGCCGATGGTCTTCTTGCCCAGCCGCTTGCCGATGATCTTGTCGATCCCGACGAACGTCCCGCCGCAGATGAAGAGGATGTTCGAGGTGTCGATCTGGATGTATTGCTGCTCGGGATGCTTGCGGCCTCCCTGCGGCGGCACGTTGGCGACCGTGCCCTCGAGCATCTTGAGCAGCGCCTGCTGCACGCCCTCGCCCGAGACGTCGCGAGTGATCGAGACGTTCTGGCTCGTCTTGCCGATCTTGTCGATCTCGTCGATGTAAAGCACGCCCCGCTGGGCGGCCTCGATATCGAAGTCGGCCGCGTTGAGGAGTTTGAGCAGGAGGTTCTCGACATCCTCGCCCACATAGCCGGCCTCGGTGAGCGTGGTCGCGTCGCCGATGGCGAAGGGCACGTCGAGGATCTTGGCGAGGGTTCGCGCCAGGAGCGTCTTGCCGCAGCCGGTGGGGCCGAGCAGGAGGATGTTCGACTTGTCGACCTCCACGTCGCCGGCCTCGCGACCGAGGTTGAGCCGCTTGTAATGACTGTGCACCGCGACGGCGAGCACCCGCTTGGCGTGCTGCTGCCCGATCACGTATTGGTCGAGATGCGAGACGATCTCGCGGGGCGAGGGGATCGCCGTGAACAACTGCTTGCTCGTGCCGCGGCGGCGCTTCTCCTGGTCGAGAATCGACTGGCAGAGCTCGATGCACTCGCCGCAGATGTAGACGTCGCCCGGGCCCTCCACGAGCGGCCCGACGTCGCGGTAACTCTTGCGGCAAAACGAACAGAAGGCGTTCTTCTTGGTCGTCCCGCCGGCCCCCCGCCGACCCAGTCCGCCGACGTCTTTCCCGGATGGCATCAGTTCAATCCCTCCCATGATTCGGCCCGGCATCGACGGATGGCCGTTGCCGGCCGTCGAGCGGGGGCGCGCCGATCCGTGTTCGCGGTTCGACGAGTGTTCTTATGTTTCGGTATTCCTCTTCGCTCAGCACACCCTGCTCGCGGAGATTTTTGTAGTCGGCGAGCGTTCTTTCCCAGTCACCCTGATCGTCAGGCGTCGCGAGCCATCTCGCACGGATCATGACGATCGCACCGATTCCCGCCGCCACGAGCAGGGCCAGCAGGACCACACTGATCAGAAATGGAGGCACGAGACGCTGGCACCCAGCCTTCGGCCCGCATGGCTTCCAGTGGACGAAACAGGCGGGGCCGGCACATGCCGGCAAAACCCGTCTTTGGGCAGGCCGCTCGGAGTATGGCAGGGGTCCGCGGGCCGGGTCCAGAGAAAATTTCCCCCCAGTTTCTCAATCGTCACAGACTACCGGAGCAGCGGACGGCCGGAGGTCCGGCGACGGGGGATGGGGCGAAATTTTCCGGTTGTGACGAAAAATAGTGACTTTGCGGCCGCCCGTCGGCCGATCACTGCCGACATGGTGTTGTCGGCACTTCCGGGCCCGGCCCGCGCGATGCATCGAACGGTCTGGTGGCGGCGGCTCGCCGCCGTGGTGCTGGCTTGCGCCGGTTCGCTGGCTGCGGCGCAGGCGCCGCAGCCACCCGGCCTGCCCGAACTCGTGCGGACGAAGCACCGTACGTTCGCGATCCCGTTTCGCATCCCGAAGTCGGAGGATCCCGACACCGACGCGGCCGCCCAGCGGGTGGTGCTCAACGTCTCGACCGACCTCGGCGTGAACTGGCAGTCGGCCGGGGAGGCGGCGGCCACGGCCACGTCGTTCACCTACCGCGCCGAGAACGACGGCGAATACTGGTTTCGGCTGCGGGCCATCGACAAGAAGGGCCGCTCACGGGGTGGCGAGGGGCCGGATCTCCGCGTGCTCGTCGATGCGGCCGGTCCGCGGCTCGCCGGCCGCGTCTGGAAGGGCGCCGACGGCGAGATCATCTGCCGCTACGCGGCCGCCGACGATTCGCTCGCGCTGGAGTCGCTCAAGGTCGAGTATCGCGGTGCGGGTGACACGGGCTGGAAGCCGATCGCCGCGCAGGGCATCCTCGCCCGCGAATCCCCGGCGCATCTCGTCGGCGAGGAGATCTGGTGGGCCGGCGAGAAGGTCGAGGCGATGACGGTGCGGATCGCCGTCGCCGACTCCTCCGGCAATCAGACGGTGAAGAAGTTCACCCTCGAGCCGGCCGATCCCCGCGTCGATCAGGCGGCTCTCGCCAAGGAGATCGGGGTGCCGGCCCTGCCCGAGCAGTCGCTCGGCGAAGGCGGTGCGGGCGACGTTGCAATGACGGCGACCGCTCCCGCCGCCGTGCCCGGGCCCTCCGCCGCGGCCACTGGCGGCTGGTCTGCCGAGCCCGCGGGCACTTGGTCGGACGGCCAGCCGGCGGCGACGGCCGGGCCACCGGCCGCGGGCACCAGTCGGAGCGTGCTCGTCCGCCCTGCCACTACGTCGGCCGCCGGGCTCCTGCCCCAGGCGGCGTCTCGGCCGGTGCCGGCGCAGCCCATTGGCGATTCGGGAATCGTCCAATCGGCCGGCGGCAACGCGCTGGAATATCGCGGCCGGCCGCTGCAGCTCACGAAGTCGCGGCGGTTCGTCTGGGACTACGAAATTCCCGCCGTGCGGTCCGCGGGAGGCCCGCTGCGTGCCGAACTCTGGACGACGCAGGACGGCGGCGTGACCTGGCAGCGAACGGCCGTCGACAACGACGGCCGCAGCCCGATCGACGTGACGCTGCCCGCCGCCGGCCTGTATGGCGTGCGGCTCGAACTCGTCGCCGACGCCGACGACTCTGGCGGACCGCGTTCGGGCGCTGCCCCCGACACCTGGGTCGGCGTCGACGAGGAGCCGCCACAGGTAGAACTGGTGGCGATCACCCGCGATGAATCCACCCCCTCCGGAGCGCTCGTGATCCGCTACGTCGTCCGCGATCCGCTGATCGCGCCGCGAGCGGTGCGGCTCATGTATTCGCCCAACGCCGCTGGGCCCTGGGCGACCATCGCCGGCGGCATCGACAACCAGGGCGAACACCGCTGGGCCCCCGACCGCACGGTCCCGGCAAAGGTCTACATCCGCGCCGAGGCGACCGACGTCGCGGGCAACGTGGGCGCGGCCACCTCGGCCGAACAGGTCTCGATCGCCGCCCCGCGATTCGGCGGCAAGCTCGGCGGCCTCCGGCCGCTCGCCACCTCGCCTGCGCCCTGAGCCACCACCCGCTACACTCGCGTGAACCCGCGGCAGCGCGGGCACCGCGCGAGGATCCAGCCGTGGCCGGCGAGACCAATGCCCTCGACATGCTCCTCGCTCCCGACGACTGGGAGCTCGGCCATCCCTCGCTCGTCGTCCTCCATGGCGATGAGCCCTTTCTCGTGCTCCACGTCCTCGAGCTGTTGCGGAAGCGGCTCTGCCCCGACGAGGCCGACCGCGACTGGGCCTGGAGGGAGTTCACGGGCGACGAGGCGCTCGATCCGCGGGACGTGCTCGACGAGGCGGCGACGATCCCGATGTTTGCCACGGCCACCCGAGCGGCGGTGGTGCGACAGGCCGACACGTTCGTGACGGCGGCCCGCGATCGGCTCGAGGCGATCGCGGGGGCCGACCGTGGCCGGCGGGGCCTCGTGATCCTCGAGGTCAAGACGTTTCCCTCCACCACGCGTCTCGCGAAGGCCGTGGCCGCCAAGGGGCTCGCGATCGGCACCTCGCTGCCGCCCCGCTCCGATCTGGCCGGCTGGGTGCGGAAGTGGGCGACGCTGCGATATGGCATCAAGCTCGCGGCTCCCACGGCCCAGCGGCTGCTCGAACGGCTCGGCGGGAGTCTCGGCCAGATCGACCAGGCGCTGGCCCGGCTGGCCGCGGCGACCGACCCCGCCGCGAAGTCGGCCACGATTCCCCCGGAGGCGATAGACGACTTCGCCGGTTCGCCGCAGGAGCGGACGGCATGGGGCATGATCGATGCCGCGGCCGGCGGCGACACCCGGCGGGCGATCGCCGAGCTCGCCGATCTGATCGAGTCGGGCGAGAATCCGATCGGCATCGCGGCCCAGATCGCAGCGGTGCTGCGACGGCTCTCGACCGCGGCGCGGCTCCTCGCGTTGCCGGCCGGCGCGGGAAGGCCCGCCGGCGTCGAGCAGGCGCTCCGTGAGGCGGGCGTGGCCGCGTGGCCCAAGGCGCTCGTGCAGGCGAAGGAGTCGCTGCAGCAGCTCGGGCCGCGGCGGGCGCGGCGACTGCCCATGTGGCTCCTCGAACTCGACCGGGCGCTCAAGGGGGAGGCTTCGCGGGGCCTGCGCGCGAGGCTGGCACTGGAGCGGCTGTTCTGCAAGATGACTCGCGGCGGCGACCCCGCCGGCCGCGGCCCGCCGCCGGCCTCCCGCCCGACCGGAGCCCGTCCGTGAACACCGATCACCACACCGATCCCCGCGACCTCTGGGACAACCCGCTGGCGTCGCGGTATGCCTCGGCACAAATGACCCGGCTCTGGAGCGACAACCATCGCTACAAGCTCTGGCGGCAAACCTGGCTGGCGCTCGCCGAGGCGGAGGCCGAGCTTGGCCTGCCGATCTCGCAGGGTCAGCTGGCGGAGATGCGGGCTCACCTCGAGCCGATCGACTTCGCGAAGGCGGCCGACTACGAGCGGCGGATGCGGCACGACGTCTTTGCCCACCTCCACACCTTCGCCGATGCCTGCCCGTCGGCGCGGCCGATCATCCACCTCGGCGCCACGAGCGCGTATGTCACCGACAACGTCGATCTGATCCTGATGCGGGAGTCGCTCGACCTCGTCGCCGCCCGGCTTGCCGCCGTGATCGAACGGCTCGCCGCCAAGGCCCTCGAGACGAAAGACATCGTCTGCCTCGGCCGCACGCATCTCCAACCGGCGCAGCCGACCACGATCGGCAAGCGGCTCTGCCTCTGGATCCACGACCTCGTACTCGACCTGGAGGAGGTCACCCACCGCCGCAAGCTGCTGCGGGCCCGCGGCGTGAAGGGTACGACCGGCACCCAGGCGAGCTTCCTGGAGCTCTTCGGCGGCGACCATGCGAAGGTCCGCCGGCTCGACGAGCTCGTGGCCGCGAAGCTCGGCTTCCACTCGTCCTACGAGGTCACCGGGCAGACCTACACGCGGAAGATCGATTCGCAGGTCTGCGCGGCTCTGGCGGGCGTCTCGGAATCGACGCACAAGGCGGGCAACGACCTGCGGCTCGCGGCCGCCTGGGGAGAGCTCGAGGAGCCGTTCGAGACCGAGCAGGTGGGCTCGTCGGCCATGCCCTACAAGCGCAACCCGATGCGGGCCGAACGGATGTGCGGCCTGGCCCGGTTCGTGATGGGCCTCGCGGCGACCGCGGGCCAGACGGCGGCCGTGCAGTGGATGGAGCGCACGCTCGACGATTCCGCCCCGCGGCGGCTCGTGCTCCCCCAGGCATTCCTCGCCACCGACGCGCAGCTCGTGATCTATGCCAACATCGCCGGCGGGCTCGTCGTGCTCCCGGGGGGCATCCGCCGCAATCTCGAGGCCCACCTCCCCTTCCTTGCCAGCGAGAAGATTCTGATGGCGGCGACGACTGCCGGCGGCGACCGGCAGACTCTCCACGAGGCGCTCCGCACCCACAGCCATGCCGCCACGGCACGAATCCGCGACGGCCATCCCAACGACCTGCCGGAGCGACTCGCGGCCGATCCGCTCTTCGCCGGCGTCGACATCCTCGCAGCCATGAATCCTGACGACCTCGCCGGCCGCGCCTCGCAGCAGGTCGAGGAGTTCGTCGCGGAGGCGGTGGAAGTGGCCCTTGCCACCTGCACCGCCCGGGCTCAGGAATCCGCGCTGCGGGTGTGAACCGCCCGATGCCGACCGGCTCACCGAAGC
>JBJOKF010000083.1:0-13661 GCA_046046235.1 Planctomycetota bacterium
TCGCCACGCTGCCCTGCGTGGAGGTGCACGACGCACCGGACGACGCCCTGATGGCCGAACTCATGCGGGAAACCGACGTCGCCGTGCAGCTTCGCGAGGCGACCCACGGCGAGTCCTCGGCGGCGGTCGGCCAGTTGCTCGCTTTCGGCCGACAATTGGTCGTCACCGGCGAGGGCAGCTTCGCCGAACTCCCGGAGGAACTCGCCACGTTCGTCGCGGCCGACTGCACCCCGGCGACGCTGGCCGAGGCGATCGAAACGGCCGCCCGCCGCAGCATCGACGACGTGACGCTCGCCAGGATCCTCGCCTCCCTCTCCCCCGAGGCCTTTACCGCCCGGCTCGAGGCCATTCTGTCGGCGGCGTGAGCCCCGCCACTGTCCGCGGCCTCACGGCCGGTCGGCGGGCACGCGCACGGCCCCGGTGGCCGGCAGGCCGACGATCTCCGTCGTGGTGCATTCCCCGCGGCGGATGATTCGCAGCTGCGCCGGAATCGCCCGCTGCATCTCGTCCACGTGCGAGATCAGACCGACCACGCGGCCCTCGTCCCGCAGCGTGCGGAGTGTCGCCATCGCGTATTCGAGCGTCTCGGCGTCGAGCGAGCCGAAGCCCTCGTCGATGAAGACGGTCTCCAGCCGCCGGCCGCCCTGATGCCGCTCCGCGGTGCGGGCCAGCGCCAACGCCAGCGCCAGCGATGCCAGGAAGGTCTCGCCGCCGGAGAGCGTGCCGACGGGCCGCCGCGTGCCGTTCCAGGTGTCGAGCACGTCGATGTCGAGCCCCGCGAGCGACTTCCTGTCGGCCGCCGATCCGGCCCGTAGCAGCTCGTAGCGTCCCTGCGTCATCTGCCGCAGGAGCACGGTCGCCTCGGCCACCACCTGCTCCAGCACCGCACCGAGCACCCAGCGGTGCAGCGAGATCTTCTCCCCCGCATGCGCCTGCCCAGACACCATCTGATGCAGCTGCTGCGCCGCGCGATGCGCCTGCTGGACGGTCGCCCACCTGGCGGCCAGAGGGGCATGGGCCGAACGCAGCGCCCCGCACGCCTCGACACGCCGGCGGGCGGCCTCGTCCACCTCCCGGGCGGCCTGCTGCTCCGCGGTCAGTTGCTCGTGCGCCATCTCGAGGCCCGCACGATCCGGCGGCTCACGGTCACCGACCGCACTCGTCGCCGCCGTGAGCCGTTCCGCGGCGAGGGCCGCTTCCTTGTCGGCCGCGTCGATCGTGGCGGCGAGCCGGGCGATCGTGTCGGCATCGTGGGCGGCGGCGGCGACCGCATCGGCCGAATCAAACCCCGACACGGCCAGCTGCGCCTCGAATGTCCGCCGCGCCTCGGTTACCTGGCCGTCGAGCAGCGCTGCGGCCGATCGGGCCGCCGTGAGCCTGCTGCCGGTGTCGGTGGCCGCCACGATCGCGGCATCGAGGGCAGCCTGCGCCGCGGTCAGGGCGGCGACGAGTTTCCGGCGGAGCGACACGAGGGCCGCCCGCTCCGCCTCGAGCGCCGCCGCATCCGGCGGCGTCGGAGTCGACGCCACGACGGCACGGGCCGACTCGGCCGCCATCTCGGCGGCCGCGAGCCTGGCGGCCGCCTCAGTGAGGGCCTTGCTCGCCGCGTCGCGGCGAGCAAGCATGTCTGCCTGCCGCTTCACGAGCTGGTCGAGGGCCGCCTCGCTCGGCACGTCACCGGTCGGCGGCGCCGGGGAGGGATGAACCGTGCTGCCGCACACGGCGCAGGGCAGCCCTTCTTCGAGCGTCGCGGCGAGCCGCGACGCGGTGCCGATCTCGTAGCGGCTGCGGGCCGCGTCGAGTTCGGCTTCGACGGCGGCCACGGCGGTGCGGCCGGCGGCCTCTCCGCGGGTCGCCGCCGCGGCGGCCTCCGAGGCACGAATCAGCGCGGCTTCAGCGGCGGCGGCATCGGCTTGGATCTGGGCATGCCGCTGTCGCACCGCGTCGGCCAGGCGGAGCTGTTCGCTGATCACGCCGAGTTGCGTGTCGATTTCGGCCGTCCTGACATGCCTCGCCTGCGCGTCATCTCGTGCAGCGATCCGGGTGGCGACGAGGGCCGCCGCGTCCGCGGCCTGACCTTCGAGATCCGTCACCGTCGCGTCGGCCTCGTGCCGACGGCGATCCATCTCCCGCCATGCGTCGAGCAGGCGGGCCGGCTCGACGGCCGCGCGGGCGATGGCGAGCCGTTCCCGATCGGCGGCGACCTGCGCGAGCCGCGCCTCGGCCCGAGCCTGCCGTCGCCGGGCCTCGCTGACGGCGGCGTGGAGCCGTGCCGCCTCCCGGGCCTCGCCGAGCGCGCGGTTCGAGGCGTCGTATCGCCTGGTTGCCTCGGCGAACGCCCGGCGGCTCTCCTCGGCGCGGGCCGCCGCATCCTCGTGCCGCTCGGCGAGGCCGGCGGCCACGGCGGCGTCGTCGAGGCCGGCGGTCCACTCCTCGCCGGCCAGCAGGAGTTGCCGTTCACGCTCGACCCGCTCGTACTCGGCCTGCGCGGCGGTCCGGTCCTGGGCCACGATCGACTCGAACCGCTCGAACACCTCGGTGCCGAAGATCCGCTTGAGCAGATCCTCGCGGGCATCGACCGACGAGGCGAGCACGTCGCGGAAGCGGCCCTGGGGAATGACGATGACGCGACGAAACTGGTCGGCGGTGAATCCCGTGATCGCGTGAATCGCGTCGGCCACCTCCCGAATCTTCGTCGCCTTCGGCTTCCAGGCAGCCGGCGCGCCGTCGGCGCCGGGTGTCCACTGAAAGAGCGTCGCGTTCGCCGGTGCCTTGGTGGTGCCTCCGCCCTTGAGCGCCGCCCGTTCGTAGGCGGGGTTGCGGACCACCCGGTAGTCGCGGCCCGAGACCGTGAACTCCAGTTCGACCTCCGTCTTGTCTGCGGGAGTGGCCCGGGTGCACCGCAACTCCTCGCCGCTGCGGCCGTCGGTGGCCGCGGCCTGCGTCTGCCCTTCCCCGGTCGTCTGTCCGAAGAGGGCGTAGCAGATCGCGTCGAGGAGCGTGGTCTTCCCGGCGCCGGTGGGGCCGGAGAGGAGAAACAGCCCCGCCAATCCGAGCCGCTCGAAGTCGATCGTCTCGGCCTGCAGGAACGGCCCAAACCCGCTGAGCGTGAGCGTGCGAAATCTCATGTCGCCTCCTGCGGATGGATCGCCCTCTCCATGCACTCCCGTGCCAGGCGACCGATGTCGTCACTGAGAGCGTCGGGGTAGCGGTCCGCGAGGAACTTCGCCACGAACTCGTGCTCGCCCTGCTGCTTGAACTCCGGGGCGGCGGTGCGGGCCGCCGCCGGGGTCGTCGGCGGCTCCACGGCGAATGCCAGCAGGTGGGGATAGGCCTTGCGGAGCTGGTCGTGCGCCGCCGGCACCATGATCGGGTCGGTGATCAGGATCCGCACGAGATCGAGGTCGCGGCGGGCATCGGCGGCCACCCCGCCGCAAATCGCCTCGAAGCTGCCCCGCAGGGTTCGCATGCCGTACTTCTGCGGCAGCGGGATCTCCCGCATGGTCACGCCGCCGGCCGCGTCGATCTCGACCAGGCTCACGGTCTTGTCGTGATCCTCCTCGGCGAAGGAATAGCGGGCCGGCGACCCACTGTACCGCACGCGGTCGGAGCCGACCGAGTGCGGCCGATGGAGGTGGCCCAGCGCCGTGTAGGCGAACGGCGCGAAGACTGCAGGATCGACGGTGGAGATACCCCCCACTGAGATGTCCCGCTCGGAGTCTTTGGTCTCGCGGCCGCCCTGGGCGAAGAGGTGTCCGACGAGCACGTGCCGCGACGTGCCCGAGAGATCGGCGGTCGCGATCCGGGCCCGCGTCGCGTCGTCGTGCGAACGGATGTCGTCCCGGGCGAGATCGGATCGCACCTCCTCGGGCGTGGCGTAGGGCATGAGATGGAAGGCGATCGGGCCGTGATCGTCCACGAGATCGACCCGCTCGATGCCATCCCGCGCGGTGCCGGCGATGTGCACACCCGCCCGTCGCAGCAGCCGGCGGGCGAAGTCGATCCGGCCGCCGCTGTCGTGGTTGCCCGCGATCGCGAGGACCGGAGCGATCGCGGCGAGCCGCATCAGGATGTCATCGAAGGCGCGGACGGCATCCTCCGAGGGGACGGACCGGTCGTAGATGTCGCCGGCGATGACGATGGCCTCCGGCTTCTCGTCGGCGGCGATGCCCACGAGGGCATCGAGGGCGTGCCGCTGTGCATCGAGGAGGTCGAAGCCGGCGAGGACTCGGCCGAGGTGCCAGTCGGCGGTGTGGAGGAAGCGCATACCGAGGAGTCTACGGCCGGCGGGCCCGGCACTTCACCGGGCCGGCCCCCGCTTCGCTACGATACCCCCACCATGCCGCTCTCCATCCGCTTCGTGTCGTGCCTGCAGGACGTTCTCCCGCCGGCCGTCGCGTTTCTCTCGCGACCGGCCGACCTTTTCGCCAGGCCGCGAATCGTGGTCCCGAATCCGGGCACACGGGCATGGCTCACGGGGGAACTGGCCCAGGCCCTCGGCGGCCGGGGCCGCGGCGACGGCATCGTCGCCAACGTCGAGATCTCGTTTCCGGCCGCGATCACCGGGTTGCTGCAGCCAGCCCGGAGCGACACGCCCGATCCGTGGTCGTTCGACCGCCTCACGTTCGCCGTGCTCGACGTGATCACCGGCCCGGATGCCGCGCGGCTCGCCCTCCCGTTCGACGTGTCGCGGGGGCCGCTCATGGCGGCCCAGCGGATCGCGGGGCTCTTCGACAGCTATCACATCCGCCGGCCGGGCATGGTGCTGGAGTGGGAACGATCACACCCAAACCGCGTCCTCAACCCGACCGCCAACGACGAGCAGCAGGACGGCGAGCCGGTGCCCGACAAACTCCGCGACGGCGACCGCTGGCAGTTCGAACTCTGGCGGGCCGTGCGACATCGCATCGGCAGCCCATCCCCGCCGGCACGGCTCAGCCTCGAGCATCAGCCACGGCGCGATCCGCTGCTCGTGGCCGGCATGCAGTCGCTGTCGCTGCACCAACTCCAATGCCTCGAACGACTCGGCGAGATCAGTGACGTCGAGGTGCTGCTCGTGCATCCCTCGCCAGGCCTGCGGGCGTTCTGGAAGTCGACGCTGCCGGGGCTCTCCCGCGGCGTGCCGCCACGCCGCCACCTGGATCCCGATCTGCCCGACGGGGTCGATCAGCTGCTGCCGGTCTGGCTCGCCGGGGCGAAGGAAGTCCAGGAACTCCTCGCCTCTCAGGGTGTCTCCCTCATGGAGCCGACCGAGCCGGCCGCTCCCTCGGGGGCTGCTTCGGCCGCGACCGTGCTCGCGCGGATGCAGGCCACCGTGGCGGCCGGCGGCGAGGCCGTGCCGCGGGATCATGATCCCGCGACCGACCGTTCGCTCTCGATCCATCGCTGTCACAGCCTCGCCCGGCAGGCCGAGGTGCTTCACGACGCGCTCATGCACGCATTCCGGGAGGTCAAAGGCCTCGAGCCGCACGACGTCGTGATCGTCAGCCCGTGCATCCAGCAGGCGGCGCCGCATCTCGAGGCCGTGTTTCAGCGGACGATCACGGGCCGCGGCCCTGCGGGCGAAGAGGCCCCGATCAGGCTTCCCCTCGTGGTGGCCGACCGCGGGATTCGCCAGGTCAGCCCGGCCGCGGAGCTGCTGGTGAGCCTGCTCGCCCTGCCCGGCGGTCGCTGCTCGATCGACGACGTGCTCGGCCTGGCGGGCCATCCGCTCGTGCAGGCCCGGTTCTCCTTCGACGACGACACCGTGGCTTTCTGGAACGACCTCGCCGAGCGGACGAACATCCGCTGGGGGCTCGACGCACACCACCGCAGCCGGCGCGGCCTCACCTTGACGGCCGAGTCCGAAATCCTCACCGAGGTCCATACATGGAAGCTGGGCCTGGAGCGGATGCTCCTCGGGGCGCTGCTCCCCGATGACGATCCGCGTCCCGAGTTGGGCGAAGTCGTGCCGCTGACCGACCTCGATCCGGCCGACCTGTCATCCATCACGAAGCTCGTGCGGATCCTCGACGTCGTGCGGGGGCTCGAGGCGGCCACGGCCGAATCCCGACCGACCGCCGACTGGTGTGACGCGATCGAGGCTGCGGTCGTCGGCCTGTGCGGTGAGGAATGCAGTGAACTCGCCGAACCGTTCACCCACCTCCGCCGGCTCCGTGACGCTGCCGCGGGCACCGCCGCCGCATCCCGACCCGTGCCCTTCGACAATGTCCGACAGCTGCTGGCCGGCTGGCTCGACGAACAGGCGGGCCGGCAGCCGCTCCGCACCGGGGCCATCACCGCCACGTCGATGGTGCCGCTGCGGGGCGTGCCCTTCAAGGTGGTCTGCGTGATCGGCTACGACGACGTCGCGGTGGGCGTCGCTGAGGCCGACGGCGACGACCTCGTCGCCCGGCAGCAACTCGTCGGCGACGTCGATCCGCGGCTCGACGAGCGGCGGGCGCTGCTCGACTGCCTGCTGGCCGCCCGGCACCGCCTCGTGATCACCTGCAACGGCCAGAGCATCAAGAACAACGAGCGGCTGCCGCTGGTGACTCCCCTGGCGGAACTCGTCGACTTCGCGGTCCGGCACGGCGTGCGGAGGGAGAAGCTTTCCGGCCCGAGCGACATCGAGTTTTCCCACCCGCGGCACCACCTCGGCCGTGGCAACTTCCTCGAGGGCCGGATCCAGCCGGGGCTGATCTGGAGCCACGACCGCGCCGCGGCCGCGGTGGCACCGCTCGTCGGTCGGCCGTCTCAGTCGGCTGGAGGCGATGCCGGTGCCGGCACCGCACCGGCGGCCGGCGGCGCCATGGTCGAGGCGATGCCCGTGATCGAGCTGCCGCTGCTCGTGCGGATGGTCAAGGATCCGCTTCGGCTCTACGTCGAGGAGACGCTCGGCATCGACACCTGGCGGGACGACGATGCGGCCACCCCGGCCACGTTCCCGCTGGCGCTCGAGGCCCGGGATGTGAAGACGCTCGCGCTCGAACTGCTCGGGCTGCTGGTCGCCGACCCCGATGCCGAGGAGACCTGGATCGAGGCCGTCCGGCAGAGCGGGCGACTGCCCTTCGGCCTGCACGGCGAGCGGCAGTTGGCGGAGATCGTCGGACTGGCCCGGGGCATCCGCGACGAGGCGGCGAGAAAGAACGTGCCGCTGGCGGGCACGGAAACCCGGGAGCTGCGGATCGACCTGGCCGACGGCCGCGTGGTGGGGCATGTCGCCGGCGTGCACGAGGCGACGAGGCAGCTGGTGATGGTCACAGCCGGCGCCGCCGAACAGAAGTCGCCCGGACGTCCCCTGCATGTCGCGGCCGCCTATCTCGTGGCCGCGCGGGCAGCGGGCATGCAGATCGACACGGTTTCGGTGGTGGCGCGAAATGGAAAGTGGAAGCCGGGCGGTCCCTCCGACGCCGAACGGCCGCTCAACCCCTGCCAGATTCGCACGGTCGTTCTCGCTCCCGACGTCGATCCCGCCGCCCGCCTCGCCGACCTCTGCGGCCTCGTCCGCACGGCCCTGGCCGGGCCGTGCGGCCTGTTCGAACTGCAGTTCGCGGGGGCCGACAACCGACCGGAAAAATTCGCCGAGTTCGTCGCCGGAAAGAACTGGGCGACGGGCGAACGGACCTACCATCGCAAGACCGAGGCGCTCGTCTACGGCCTTGCGCCCGTCTTCGAGCAGGTGTTCAGGGCGGGCTCGCGGGAGCTGGCCTTCCTCGATCGCTTCATCTCGCTGCTCACCCTGAGCAGCCGCAGCACGACCTACACGCTCACATGACCGACCACTTCCGACTCGACGCCTATCCCCTCCCCAACGGCACCCTCATCGAGGCGAGCGCCGGCACCGGCAAGACGTATTCGGTCGCGGCCCACGTCACGCTCGCGATCGCCACCGACGAGAGCCTGCGGATCGGTAACGTGCTCGTGACGACCTACACGCGAAACGCCGCAGCCGAGCTTCGCGACCGGATCCGCGGCCGGATGGTGCTCTCGGCCGGCCTTCTCCGCGGCCGGGAGATGCCGGGCCACGTGCCGGATGAACTCGACGCAGCGCTCCTCTCCGACCCGCCGGGCCGGTTGGCCAAGGCCCGTCGACTGGAGCAGGCGATCGCGGAGTTCGACACGGCCACGATCGGCACGATCCACTCGATCTGCTCGCGGGTGCTGCGGATGGCGGGCTTCGAGGCGGCCGAAACCGGCGACGAGGATCTCCGCGAGCGGGTCGTCGCCGAGGTGGTCAACGACGCGATCGTCGCCGAAGCGGCACGGGGCCGTCACTGGGACGAGGGGCGGCTGCAGGAGCTTGTCGCCGCACACCTCGGCGATCCTTTCATCGTGAACTGGTTCGACGACACCGACCGCACCGCCACCGAGACCGCCACCCTCCGCACCGCGGCCACGATCATCGACTCGTGCGTGGCGCGGGTGCACGAGCGGATGCGGGGGAGCCCGAGCTTCGACGATCTCCTGCGACGGGCCTGGGAAGAGGTGCAGCGTGACGACCCGCAGGGCCGGGGATTTCGCGACGAGCTCCGACGCAAGTTTCGGCTGGCGATCGTCGACGAGGCGCAGGACACCAGCCGCCTGCAGTGGGAGTTTCTCCACGCGATCTTCCCGCCGGACGGCGACCGGCCGCTGATCGCCGTCGGGGATCCGAAGCAGGCGATCTATGGCTTCCGCGGCGCCGACGTCACCGCCTACCTGCGGTTCTCGCAGCGGGGCGTTGCCGCCGCTGGGGCGGGGCCGCCCCGCCGCACGCTGACGGTCAACCGCCGTTCCGACGGCCCGCTGATCGAAGGCCTCAACCGGGTGATGGAGGGGGCCACGTTCGGCACGGGCATCTCCTACCAGCGGGTGTCGGCGGCCGCCGACCGGACGGCCGCGGAGATCCCGGCCCTGCGGCCGGTCGAGTTCGTCGACGTCGGCGACGGCCCGCCCGCCGAAGCGGCCGTTCGCAAGGTGTACGAACTGCTCACGACGGCGCGATTCGACGCCACCATCACGCGGCCCGTCCGGCCGGAAGACATCTGCGTGTTGGTGCGGGTCAATGCGGTCGGCGGGGAGATCGGCAAGCGGCTTACCGGGCTCGGCATTCCCGCCGTCACCGCGGGCACCGCCAGCGTGATGGCGGCCCAGATGGCGGAAGACATCCGCATCCTGCTCGAGGCCATGGAGCGGCCGAGTCATGCGGGCCGCGCCCGCCGGGCCGCGGCCACGGCCTTCTTCGGCGCGTCGCTCACCGAAGTCGCGAGCCTGGGCGAGGCCCGGGAGCAGGCGGTCCAAGGGAAACTCGCCACGCTGCACGCCACCCTGCAGCAGCGAGGCATCGCCGCGATGGCGGCCGAGATGATGGCCGACCAGGAGATGGCCCGGAGGCTCGCGGAGGGGATGGGGGGCGAACGACGAATCGTCGACTTCGCCCACGTCGTCGAACTGCTCCATGATGCCAGCGACGGAAAGGGCTGCCATGCCCGGGTGATGCTCGAGCGGTTCGTGGAGCTGGCGGCCATGGACGAGAAGGGGGAGCTGGTGAGCCGGCGAGTCGAGAGCGATGCCGACGCGGTGAAGATCATGTCGGTGCACGCCGCGAAGGGCCTCGAGTTCCCGTGCGTCGTGGTGGTCGACGATTGGAAGGCCAAGAGTTCAGGTCGGCAGAAGGGGCCGGCGGTGTTCTACGAGGGCGACGAGCGGCGGCTCGACGTCGGCCTGGCGATCCCCGACATCGGCACCTCGGGCCTCGCGAAGGCCCGGGTGACGGATGCGGACAACGAGGAGTTCCGTCGGCTGATCTACGTGGCCGTGACCCGTCCGCGGCATCACCTCTGCGTGCTGCGGACTTCCGGCTGGCGGGAGTCGCTGCTCGCGGCGGTGCTGCCCGACATGCCCGAGTCGGTGGCCGCGATCGCCGCGGACGATGCCTCACGGCTGGCCGTGCGGGCGGCCGACGACCTGCCGCGAGCGGTAGCCTGGAAGCCGCGGGAAGCGGCCGACTCCGGGAAGGATTTCGGCACCGCCCCGATGCCCGCCGACGTCAGGCAGACCTATCGACGCACCTCGTTCAGCGGCCTCACGGCCGAGGCGGCCCGCCGGACCGGGCGGCTCTTCGGTGCCGCGGGCCGTGGGTACGACGAGGAACCTTTCGAGCATGCTGGCGAGGATGCCTACACCGCCGTCGCTCCCGCCCCGGTCTCTGCGGCGGCTCCTCCCACGCTCGAGTCGTTCACGATCGCCGACCTCCCGGCGGGCACGGCGTTCGGGAGTGCCGTGCACGAGATCTTCGAGCGGATCGAACTCGTGCCGGCGGCCGACGCGACCGCGGTCACCGCCGCCGTCGGCAGCGTGGTCGGCGCCGTGGCCTCGTCGCATATCCTACGGTCGCACCACGACGCGCTCGGCGACATGATCGCCACGGCCATCCAAACACCCTTCGGCGGCCGCCCCGGCAGCCCGTATCGCGACCTGACCTTCGCCGACTTCGCGCCGGCCGACCGGCTCACCGAAATGGATTTCGAGATGGGGCTCGCCGGCCTCGACCGGGGCGTCCTCGCCGGCGACGTCGGGAGGGTCTTGAAGGGATTCCTGCCGCCGGACGATCCGCTCGCCGTCTATGCCGACGAGCTCGCCGGACGATCCTTCGACGTGCCGCTGGCGGGCCTGATCAATGGCTCGATCGACGCCGTGCTGCGGCTGCCGGGCCGGCCCGCCGACGAACCCCGGCTTGTCATCGCCGACTACAAGACCAACAGGCTCCATGATCGGGGAGCCGCCGAGCCGCTCGCGGCCTACGCCCCGGCGAAGCTCGTCGCGGCGATGACCCACCATCACTATCCGCTGCAGGCGCTCGTCTACGGCACGGCCGTCTGGCGGATGCTCCGCTGGCGGCTCGGCCACCTGAAGCCGGAAGGCTGGGATCCGGACGACTGCATCGCGGGCGTCGTCTACGGCTTCATCCGCGGCATGAAGGGGCCGACCACGCCCACCGACGCCGAGGGCCGCCGCTACGGCGTGTTCACGTGGCAGCCGGCGGCCGGCATCTGGAGGCGGCTGAGCGACCTCTTCGCAGGCGACCTGAGGGGGGTGCGACCATGACGACGCCGGTAGAACTCGCGGCCTACGTCGCCGCCGGAATCATCGCGGATGACGACGTCGCCGCCACGGCACTGCTCGTGGATATGGCCGGCCGCGAGCAGCCGGGGCTCGCTCCCGAGCCGCTCGCCTGGGTCGCGATGGGACTGGCTCTGCGCACGCCCCGCGACGGCCACACCTGCGTGGTGCTCTCCGAGATCGGGGACTGGGCCGGCGCCATCGAGCCCGGCGACACCGCGGCCACTCCCGCCGGCGGGCCTCCCTGGCCTGCCGATGCCGCCGGCTGGAGGAAGGCGTTGCGCTCGGCCGGCCCGCTCGTGGCCGCGCCGGGGAACCGGGCCCCGTTCATCCTCGACGGCGACCGTCTCTTCCTCGCCAAATCGCTGCACGAGGAGCAGGAGATCGCGCGGCGGCTGTCCAGGAAGGCCGCGGGCCACGTCGAGATCCTGCTCGGCGGTCCGGGCACCGGTAAGACGACGACGGTCGCCAAACGACTCATCGCGTTGTTTCATGCCGACCCGCACACGCGGATCGCCCTCGCCGCCCCCACGGGCAAGGCGGCGGCGCGGATGGCCGAGGCCCTCCGCAATCGCCTCCACGATCCCGACGCCCCGGAGGAGGTTCGCGCCGCCGGTGCGGCCGCGCGGGCGGCGGTCGAGGCGGCCCGCCCAGTGACGGTCCACAAGCTGCTCGGCAACCGTCCACGGGGCACGCCGCGATACCGATTTCATGCCGGCAACCCGCTGGCCTACGACCTCGTCGTGGTGGACGAGGCGTCGATGCTCTCCAGTTCGCTGATGTTCCACCTGCTCGCCGCGCTCTCCTCCGACACGCGGCTTTTGCTCGTCGGCGATCCCGACCAGCTGGCGAGCGTCGATGCGGGATCGGTACTGGCGGATCTCGCCAGGGCGGCGGCGCGGCCCGGCTCCCCGCTCGCAGCCTGCACGACGAAGCTCACCGTGCGCCATCGATTCGGCCGGCGGATCGGCGGCCTGGCCGACGCGATCCTCGCCACCGACGTCGAGGCCGCGCTGGCGGTCCTCGACGGGAGCCTGTCGTTTCCGCCCACGGCCGCCACGCCGGACGATCCGGCCGCGGTCGGCTGGGTCGCACCCCGCACGGCGGCCTGCGCCGCGCTCGTCGACACCGCCGTCACCCACGCCAGGCGGCTCCAGGCGCTCGCTGCAGCGGGCGACGTCGCTGCCGCCCTCGACACGCAGAAGGCGCTGCAGGTGCTCTGCGGCCATCGCGAGGGTCCGCTCGGCGTGGCGGGCTGGAATGCGGTCGTGGAGCGGCGGCTGGGCGTGGCCGGAGGCTCCCCCTGGTATGCCGGCCGGCCCGTGATGGTGACCCGCAACAATCCCGCGCTCGATCTCTTCAACGGCGACATCGGGCTCGTCGTGCCGGGAGCCGACGCGGATCACATGGATGCGGTGTTTCCCACGGGCCACGAGCCGCGACGGGTGCCGGTGTCACGACTCGAAGACGTGGCGACGGTGCATGCGCTGACGATCCACAAGAGCCAGGGGTCCGAGTATCGCCATGTGGTCGTGGTCCTGCCCGAGCGGCCCAGCCGGATCATGACCCGTGAACTGCTCTATACCGGCGTCACGCGGGCGAGCGAGCGGGTCACGGTCGTCGGCTCCCGCGCCGTGATCGCCGCCGCGATCCGCCGGCCGATCCGCCGGGCCACCGGACTTGCCGACCGGCTCTGATCGCCGCTCATCGCCGACGACCGCGCCGCCAGGCCGCCACGCTGCCGGCGGCCACCAGCAGATAGACCGCCGACGCCGGCTCGGGTACGACCTCGATGTTCACATACGACGACGAGGGGAGCGGCGCCGTGACGTTCACGCCCTGGGTCGTCGCCGCGTAGTTGATCCTCCAGGTGTTGAGCCCCACCGTGAAAGTGCCGTTCTCCGCCAGGGCCGCGCCTCCCCTGGAGAACACACCCGACTGCCCGCCGACGTAGTTCGCCAGCGACAGCGTCGTACCCTGGGGCAGGGCGAGCGACCCTCCCAGATCGGTCACGATCAGGTCCACCGTGCCGGAGAGCGAGAGGCCGGCCGCAGCCGTGAGCAGGTCGGCCGTCGTGCTGCTGGTGTTGATCTCGAAGTCGAAGGCCGATCCGTCGAGGAGCGACACGGTCGAGCCGCTGGTGAGCGTGCCGATGCTGGCACCAGGGCCGAGGCTGCCGCCGCTGCCCACGCTGATCGCGCCGCCGAGCGAGCCCGTGCCGCCGAGTATTCCCCCGGCGTTGACGCTCACCGCGCCAGTCGCACCGGTCGCGTTGCCGGTGAACAGCAGCCTGCCCGCATCGATGACCGTGGCGCCGGTATGGGCCACCGTCGATCCGATCGTGACGGTACCGGACCCAGTCTTCGTCAGGAGTCCCGATCCGGAGATCGGCGCCGTGGCGTTGAGCGTGATGGTGCGGCCGGTATCGGCATGGAACACCTGGGCCGCTGTGGTACTGCCCAGCACGATCCGCATCTGGTAACCGGCGTTGATGGAGGTGCCTCCGATGGTGAGATCCGTGGCGGCGTCGTAGGTGGTGATCGTGCCGCCGGTCCAGGCAATCTGGCGGACGCTGCCGG
>JBJOKF010000092.1:0-26561 GCA_046046235.1 Planctomycetota bacterium
CCCCCCCCCCCCCCCGCCCGCTTTTTCACCACCAGCCGCGACGGACCGCCCGACGGGTCGCCCGGTAGGCGTGCTTGTAGGCGTGGGGAGTCGGCGCGACGACCGCCACGGGGGCGGGGGCCGCGTACGCCACCGTCTCGACGCAGACGGGTTCCGCCACGACCACGGGCCGCGCCACGACGACCGGCCGCGCCACCACCACCGGCGCCGGCACGAGCGCGGGCACGGCCACCGGCACGAGCCCCACGCCGCCCAAGACCACCTGGGCCTGAGCCGGCACAGTCACCGCCAGACAGCCGCAGACCGCCCCCACCATCACCAAGCGTTGCACCATCGGAATCCCTCCATGACACGCGACTGGCGGCGCCCGTGCCGCCACGCGGTCGGGATTGCCAGCGAAGCTTGTACGCACCGCGTCCGCGATGGTTCGCCGCCCGGGCCGGGCGAAACTCGCCTTGCCGGGCGGCCGGGTGGCTGCGACCTTCCGCGGCATGAGCAGGATCACACGCATCTGGAAGCGGAGCTTGCGGCCCGTGCTCGTGTCGGCTGTCCGCGGCCGGCTGGGGCTCGGCGGGCCGACTCCCCGCGTCTGCACGACCGCGGCGGATCTCGCCACGACCGCGGAGGCAGACGGCCAGGCCGGCTGTCGGCTGGTGCCGCTGGGCGCATCCCCGCGGACGATCCTGCCGCCGCACGGCGTCTCCGGCGACCTCGCCGCGAGCGAGCGGGTGCGGGAAATCCTCGACAACGACATCGCCCGCGCGGCGTATGAGCGGCTTCGATCCGGCACGGTGACGCAGCCTGCGATCGCCCGCTTCGTGGCCGTGCTGCCGGGCGGCAGCGTCACCCACGACGCCGGCATCGTGATCTCGGCGGGCGCCGCCGCCGCGGTGGAGGATGTCTCGGGCTTCGGCTTCGGCAGCGACTCGCCGACCAACCCGCTGCGTCTTCCCCACCTGCCGCAGCCGCGCCGTGTGGCGGGCACGGTGGCCGTCGTCACCACCGGTTCACACCACAACTACTATCACTGGCTCACCGAGGCGCTGCCGCGGCTCGAACTCTACGCCGCCTCGGGCCTCTCCATCGACCGGTACTACGCCCCGGTCCGCTTCGCGTTCCAGCGCGACTCGCTCGCGCTCTTGGGCGTCGCCGCCGACCGCATCCTGCGGGCGCGTCGCAATGCACATGTCGCGGCCGACAGGCTGGTGGCCTCGCGGGTTCACGACGGGCTCTCCCACGCCAAGATCGACGCGCTCCAGCGCCGCCTGACCGCGGCCGTCGGCGACGGGCCGACCACCGCCCCCCGCATCTTCGTCCGGCGGCTCGGCCACGGCGCCCGCCGCATCGTGAACGAAGCGGCGGTTCTCGCGGCCCTCGGGCCACTGGGCTTCGTGCCCTGCCGGCCGGAGCGGCTGCCGTTTGCCGACCAAATCAGGCTCTTTTCCCAGGCCGAATGCGTGGTGGGACCGCACGGCGCCGGGCTGACGAACCTGCTCTTCTGCCGCTCGGGCACGAAGGTCGTCGAGATCGGCACGCCCTATCGCATCTGGCCGTGCTTCCGCGAGATCGCCCATCACCGGGAACTCGACTACCACCTGCATCTGGCGACACCGGCGCGGGTGCGGCACTTCGACCGGCAGACGGGCGTCGGCGACTCCGACCTCCTGGTCGATCCGCGCGGGCTCGCCGCGGCCGTCGCCGGCCTGCTCGCCGAGGCCGCACCCCGACGGGCACGGGCGGCCTGAGCCCGGTCGGTCGACCGCCCCGGCGCACCACGCTGCCCGCTATCATCGGGCCGGTTCGCCCCACCCCGGAGCCCCGCCATGCAGCCCTCCGCCACCGAGTCGATCGACCCCACGGCCCAGCGGGCCTTCGCGATCAACCTCGACGAGACCATCTACGGCAACTTCGCCGAGATCGGTGCCGGCCAGGAGGTCGCCCGATGGTTCTTCGCCGTCGGCGGCGCGGCCGGCACGGTGGCGAAGTCGATCTCCGCCTATGACATGACCGTCAGCGACGCGATCTACGGCAAGACCACCCGCTACGTCTCGCGGGAGCGGATCGAGCAGATGCTCGACCACGAGTATGAGTTGCTTCACCAGCGGCTCGACCACGTCCGCGGCGACCGCACCCGGTTTTTCGTCTTCGCCGACACCGCCGCCGCCCGGTCCTACAAGGGTGGCAATGAGTGCCATGTCTGGATGGGCCTGCGGTTCCAGCACGCGGTGCGGTCCGCCACGAGCGACGTGCTGCTGCACGTGCGGCTCCTTGACGAGACCAACTCCCGGCAGCAGGACGCGGTGGGGCGGCTGGGGGTGAACCTGATCCATGCCGTCTTCCATCACTGGAAGACGCCCCGCACGCTCATCGAGACGCTGCTCGACAACATCGGCCGGGCCCGACTCGAGATCGACTGGATCCACATGCGCGGGCCGGCCTTCGCGGACGGCGACAACCGGCTCCTGTGCCTGCATCTCGTGCGGATCGGGCTCACGCCGGCGGTGCTCTTCGACACTGACGGCACGCCGCTCTTGGCCTCGGAGTCGATCCGCAGAAAGCGGGTGCTCGTCGAGCGCGGCCGGTTCGCGCCGGTCACCAAGCTGAACCTCGAGATGATGGCCCGCGGCCGCACCGCCTTCGAGGCGGACACCGCCGACGCGACCGGCGAGATCCGCGAGATCATGGAGATCACCATGAACAATCTGCGGGACCGCGGTACGGCGGAAGACACCGACTTCCTGGCCCGCGTCGACCTGCTGTCGGCCGTCGGCAAGATGGTGCTCGTCACCGACATCGGCGCCTTCCACGCCCTCGGCGAATACCTCTCGGCGCGGCAGGTCGAGCGGACCGGGCTCGTCCTCGGCGTGCCGCTCCTGCGGGAGCTCTTCAACGAAAGCCACTACCGCGACCTCGACGGTGGCATCCTGGCGGCATTCGGCCGGCTGTTCACGCACCGCGTGCGGCTCTACGTCCATCCCACCCGCGACCCGCTCGACGGCAGGGTGATCACGGCCGACTCCGTGGCCGTCGCGCCGCACCTGGCGCACCTGCTCGAGCATCTCCGCGTCAACGGCCTGATCCGCGGCCTGCCCTGCGACGAGTCGGCCCTCCGGACCTACTCGAGCGAGGACGTCCGGTCGCGGATCTGCGGCGGCGATCCGTCCTGGCGCGACCTGGTGGCGGCCGAGGTGGCGGCTCACATCGACGCCCACGGCTATTTCGGGGCGGCTTGCCCGACGGACTCTGTCTTCGGCACGAAGCCGGGAACACAACGCAGCCCCCGGTCGACACGGTGAGATTGAGTCGCCACGATGGTGCGTTACACGGTCCCCCCCACACCAGGCGCAACCGCACGCAGGAGCCGGCGCTCGACCGCCGGGGTTCCCATGCAGCACTGGCTCATCAAAAGCGAGCCCGACGTCTTCTCGATCCACGACCTGGCGAAGGCCAAGCGGCGGACGACCCACTGGGAAGGCGTGCGGAACTACCAGGCCCGCAACTTCCTGCGGAGCATGCAGACCGGCGACCGGGCGCTGTTCTACCATTCCAACGCGACCCCCTCGGCCGTCGCGGGCGTCGTGGAAATCGTCCGCACCGCCTACCCCGACCCGTCGGCCTGGGATCCGCAGAGCGACTACCACGACCCGAAGGCCTCGCCTGACAACCCCGTGTGGTCGATGGTGGACGTCCGGCTCGTCGAGATCTTCCCGCGGGAAGTGCCGCTCGAAGAGCTGCGGTCGGTGAAGCCGCTCGCGGGCATGGAGCTGTTGCGCCGCGGCAGCCGGCTGTCGGTCCATCCGGTGACGGCGGCCGAGTTCCGCACGATCGAGAAGCTCGCCCAGCGGCCGGCCTGAGCCACGGCCGGCGGCGCGGCATACTATGTCGGCATGACCTGCCGCATCGATCCCGCCGCGCCGAGAACTGCCACGCCGGCCTCCCCGCCGCTCCCGGAGCCCCTCGCGTGGATCGCCGCCGCCTGGGAGCAACTGCGGGCCCGCGGCCTCGAGCGACCGCTGCGGCTGCGAACCGGTAGGCAGGGCCGCGAGGTCGTGCTCGACGGCCGGGCGCTCGTCAACTTCGGCTCGAACGACTACCTGGGCTACGCGGGCGACGTCCGGCTGGCGAAGGCCGCCGCGAAGGCCGCCTGCGCCGAGGGTTTTGGTGCCGGCGCGAGCCCCCTGGTCAGCGGCCATTCCGCGGCTCACGACAGGCTCGAGCGGGCGCTCGCGGGATTGCTCGCGGTCGATGCCGCGCTCGTCTTTCCCAGCGGCTTTGCCGCCAACACCGCCGCGATCGCGGCGCTGGTCGGCCCCGGTGATTGCGTCGCCAGCGACGCCCGCAACCACGCGAGCATCATCGACGGCTGCCGCCTCTCCCGGGCTGATGTCGCGATCTATGCGCACCGCGACATGCACGCGCTCGACGCCGCGCTCGCAGGAGCCGCGACCGCCCGCCGCCGGCTTGTCGTCACCGACACGCTCTTCTCGATGGACGGCACGATCGCGCCCCTGGCGGACCTCTGCGAGATCGCCCGCCGGCACGGCGCCATGGTGCTCGTGGACGAGGCCCACGCCACGGGCGTGTTCGGGGCCCGTGGCAGCGGCCTGGTCGAGGCGACGGGCTGTGCGGACGGGGTGCATGTCCGGGTGGGCACGCTCTCCAAGGCGCTCGGCGCCGGCGGCGGTTTCGTGGCCGGCAACGCCGTGCTGATCCGCTGGCTCGCGCATGCGGCGCGGCCCTGGATCTTCTCGACGGCCCATCCGCCGGCGGTGGCGGCCGCCGCCTGGCGGGCCGTGGAGCTTCTCTCCGAGGAACCGCGCCGCCGCCACGAACTGCTCGACCGGGCCGCGGATGTCCGCGACCGCCTCTCCCGCGCCGGCCTCTCCGTCGGCGGTGAAGCGCAGATCATGCCGCTGGTCGTCGGGCCGGCAGAGGCGGCGGTCGCCACCGCCGCCCGGCTGTCCGACGAGGGGCTTTTCGTGCCGGCGATCCGGCCGCCGAGCGTGCCCGCGGGAGCGAGCCTGCTGCGGGCGAGCGTCTCGTGGCAGCACACCGACGACGATCTCGACCGCCTCGTCCGCGGGTTCGTGTCGGTCGCGGCCGGCCGCGCGGGAGCCTGACGGAGCGATGACGACTCCCCGTTCCACCACCTGGTGTGTCATCGGTGCGGGCCCGTCGGGCCTGACCGCGCTCAAAAACCTGCGCGCATGTGGCATCGAGGCCGAATGCCTCGACCGCGAGGAGGGCCTCGGGGGCAACTGGCGGTTCGGTGCGGCCTCCTCGCGGATCTTCAGCTCGACGCGGCTGATCAGCTCCAAGTCGCTCACGGCCTACACCGACTTCCCGATGCCGCGGCACTGGCCCGCGTATCCGAGCCATGCGCTGTGCCTCGAGTATCTCGAGCGATACGCCGAGCGATTCGGCCTGCTGCCGCACATCCGCCCGCGCTCTGTCGTCGAGCGCGTGGAGCCGGCAACAGAGGGCGGCTGGAGCGTGCGTCTGGCCGACGGCCGCCAGCGGCACTACACCGGCGTCGTGATCGCGGCGGGCCACAACCACGAGCCACGGTTCCCCGACATCCCCGGCAGGTTTTCCGGTCCGTTCCTGCACGCGGCCGACTACAAGTCGCCGACGCAGCCGGTGGATCTCGCCGGCCGGCGGGTGCTCGTGATCGGCGGCGGCAACTCCGCCTGCGACATCGCGGTCGACGCGTCCGGGCAGGCCGCCCGCACGGTCCTGTCGCTGCGCCGCGGCTACTACGTGGTGCCCCGCTTCATCATGGGGCGGCCGGCCGACCTCCGCAGCGAGCGGCTGCTCAAGCTGGGCCTGCCGCTGTGGCTGCGCAGGATGTTGAGCCTGCGGGCGATCGCCCGCGAGATCGGCCTGCCCTGGCGGCACGGACTGCCGCGGCCCGACCACAAGCTGTGGGAGAGCCACCCGATCGTCAACGGCGACCTCTGCCGTCTCGTCGCCCGGGGCCGCATCGTCCCAGCCGGTCCCGTCGCCCGCTTCGAAGGCGACACGGCGATCTTCACCGACGGCCGGCGGGAGACGTTCGACGTGGTGATCTGCGCCAGCGGCTACCGGATCACACATCCTTTCATCGACGGAGTGCATCTGGCCGCCGCTGAAGACGGCTGCCCGCGGCTCTTCCTGAACCTGCTCCATCCCGACCGCGACGACATCGCGGCGGTCGGCCTGATCCAGCCCGACAGCGGCCAGTGGGGTCTGACCGACCTGCAGTCGCAGCTCGTGGCACGTATGGCCGTCGCGGCCCGCCACTCTCCCAAAGCCTCCGCGTGGCTCTACCGCGTCCGGCGCCGGCCGCCGGTGCCGGGGCCGATCCGCTACGTCGATTCACCACGGCACCGCCTGGAGGTCGAGCATTTCTCCTATGCGCAAACGCTACGCCGGCTCGTCGCGGCGCTGGATCGCCGGCTGCGGGCGTCAGGCTCGGTGCCCGGCTCCGCGTGACCAGACCGTGGGGCGCCCGCCTTACGAGCGCGCCTCTCCATTCGATCCGCGCCGCCGTGCCATCACCTCCCAGACCGCGCGGAGGTAGTCCCGCTTCGACTCGGGACGGCGCGTGAAGTTGTCGAGGTGCACGCGTCGCCGCAGGCAGAGCGTCGCCACCGGCTCGATCCGCACTCCCGCACGGATCGCCCGGTCGGACCATTCGAGGTATTCCCCCGCCGACAGTCCGTCGAGAAGCTCGCCGGCGCGACCGAACGCGGACCGCCTCACGACCAGTGACGGCAGCCCGGCGCCGGGCTGCCGTCCCGGCGGCACCTCGAAGCGGGACGCGTCATCGGGCGCGAGATCCGGCGAAACGAAATGCTCCACCTGGCCCATCACTCCGTCCCATTCCGGATGCTGCCCGAGCGCCGCGAGCATGTCGCTCAAGCGATCGCGCGGCCAGAGGTCATCCGAGTCCTGAAAGGCGACGATCGGCAGCGAGACAGCATCGACGCCATCCTGCGCGGCACCGGCGAGGCCGCTGCGGCGCTGCCTCAGCACCCGCACCCGGTCGCCGAACGACGCGAGGATGCCGAGCGTTCCGTCGGTCGATCCGCCGTCGATCGCCACGACCTCCCCGGGCGGCGCGGACTGCCCGAGCACGCTCTCGATCGATGCCGCAAGGTAGCGGGCGGAATTCAGCGTCCGTACCACCACGCCCACGTCGCTCATGCGAACTGCTCCAGAGGCCGATATCGATCGGGATGGCGGCGCACGAAATCGGCGACCGCCGCGAGCCCCTCCTCGAGGGCGACGGTCGGCGTCCAACCGAGCGTCGTGCGGGCCGCCGTAGCATCCCCGCACAAGCGTACCACTTCGCTCGTCTCCGGCCGCGCACGGGCCGCGACCTGACGAATCGGCGCCTCGCGGCCGACCACCCGCATGGCGAGCCTGGCGGCATCGCCGATCGAGGTTTCGCGACCGGTGGCGAGGTTGAACACTCCGCCGACGGCGGCCTCGGCCCGCGCGGCGGCGAGAAACCCCGCCACCGTGTCGTCGACGTGCACGAAGTCGCGGGTCGGCCGCAGATCGCCGAGCTGGATCTCGTTCGCACCCGACACCAGCTGCGCGACGATCGACGGCAGCACGGCGCGCGGAGACTGGCGGGGTCCGTAGGTGTTGAACGGCCGGACGATCACGGCGGGCACGCCGAAGCTGCGGTGCAGCGCCATGACGAGCGCATCGGCGGCGACCTTCGTGGCGGCGTACGGCGATTGCGGCGCGATGGGATGCGCCTCCGACATCGGCACGGCGCGGGCCGATCCATACACCTCGCTGGTCGAGGTGTGCACGAGCCGCCGCACGCCGTGGCGACGGCAGGCCTCGAGCACCCGCAAAGTCCCCTCCCCGTTCACCGCCAGGCACCGAGCCGCCGCCCGGTAGGAGTGCGGAATCGAGATGATCGCCGCCAGGTGCAGGACCACGTCGCAGCCCGCCACCGCCTCGTCGATGCACGACGCGTCGGTGACGTCGCCGGCCACCACCTCGATCGACCCCCGCACGTCGCCGGGCAGCAGGTCGAGATTGCCGTGGCCGGGACGGGAGCTGTAGGGGACGAACGCCCGCACCTGCGCCCCCTGGCGCACCAAGCTTTCGAGGAGATGGCTTCCGATGAATCCGGCGGCGCCCGTGACGAGATATCGGCCGGAGATCGGAGATGCAGGGGTCATGAGGAAGCTCCCGGGTGGAACAGGGCGGAAGACCGCCACAGATCGGTGATCGAGACGTCGAAATCGATCGTCATCCCGGTGGTCGCCCCGAGCAGCGCCTCGAGCGGTGCCGGGTCGCCGACCACGTGGCTCCGGTCGTCGGAGCCGCCTGAATCGACGATCTCGATCGCCGCCCCGCTGGCGGCCACGAGGGCTGCGGCGATCGCGTGTATCGATCGTCCGATCCCGGAACAGATCTCGAGCGGCTGGTGACGGTCGAGCGCGTCGAACCGCTCGCCCAGGGTGACGACGATATTCGCCACATCGCGCACGTCGAGATAGTCGCGCACGGCGGCTGCATTGGTGACCGTCAGGGTGCGGCCGCCTGCGGCGATCACCTCCCGGAGACGCCGCACGATCGCCCCCGGCGCGACCGCCGCGGGCGAGTCCGGGCCGATGACGTTGTGGAGGACGAGATGCCTCCAGGGAATCCCGAGCCTTCCCGACGCTTCCTCGGCCACGGCCCGCTGTTCGCGTTTCACGGAGGCATAGGCCCCCGCGCCCGGCAACCTCTCCGCCACAGAGCCGAGCGTCAGCACCCTGGCGGCGGCCCCCGATGCCGCGATGGCTTCGAACAGGTTCCGCGTCGAAGCGACGTACGCCCGAGGGTCCGCGGGCTGGCCTGCGCGCGCCACGGAGCCGGCGGCATGCACGACGACCGCGTCGCTCGCCACCGCCCGCAGGCATTCCCGGAGCCCCCGGGGAGACCGCCCCAGCGTGCCGCCGATCGACAGGGCGTCGGGGGCGGCCGCGACCAGCGCGCGTCCGATGAAGCCGGTGCCTCCGAGGACGATCAGCCGTGGACGGTCGGTCTCGCGTCTCATCCTCGCCCGCTCTCGCTGACGGCTGGTCCGGGTGTGTTGATGCACGTCGGCGCTGTCGGACTGGTGCGATCCATCAGGTGCGCCACCCGTCGCCGGGCTCGTAGCCGAGCCGTTCCAGGGCGTCGCCGAATCGCTCGCGGAAGCGCCGACGCAATCGCTCGTCGAACACCTCGCGCCATTGTTGCGGCCGTCCATCGGAGACGTGCATGGGATCGCTCACCCGCCCCCCGAACAGGCTTCTTTCCCGCACGATCCCCTCGAGGATCGGCAGTTGTTCCGCATCGTAGCCCAGGAAGGGGAGGAGACGCCGAAACAAAGAGAGGTCCCGATCGGCGACGAGATCCTCGTATTTCGCCTCGAAAAACTCGGGGCGGGTTCTGTCCCACGCGAGCATCTCCCGGATCGTGTGCGCTCCGGCGTGGTCCATTTCGAAGAGCACCGCGTCGGCGAGGGTACGTCGCCAGCGGATCGCCTCCTGGTAGGTCAAGCCCCAGAAACGCCGGTGGCGCCGGTGCAGCCACGGTTCGGAGGCCCGGGCATGGTATCGGGCGCCGGAAATGAGCACGTCTCGCGGATCGCGGATGACGTGCAACCCGCGGTACGGACCGCCGAGGACTGCGAGGTCGAACCGGCTGTGATGCTGAAAGAACACCCGCGTCGCCGGCGGCAAACGGTCCTGCGGCCCGACGTACAGGCGGTCGCCGAGCGCGGCACAAAACCCCTCGAAGAGCTGCAGCATCCATTTCGTGCCGGTCTTGTGATGAGTGCCGACGAGGATGAGCGGGTAGGTGTCGCAGGTTGTCGTCACGGCCATCGATCTCCGCAGCGGCAGTTGGTGAATGGGTCGCCTGCCCGGCTCAGCAGGCGCGATCCTTGCAGCGGGCGAGCGCCCTCAGCGAGCGCCAGCGGGACCAGCGCACGGTCCACGCATCGGCGGCCAGCCGGCGCAGCCGCCCGATGAGGCCCGGCTGCTGCTCGCGGTTGGCCGCCTCCATGGCCCGCATGGCGCGGACGTAGCCCGCCCCGCCGGTGAGCAGGCCCTTGAAAAGCCTCCAGCCCGGCCCCACGCTGCACAAATAGACGAGGTCCGTGTTGAGCGGCCCGGACTCACATTGCGCACGAAACAGTTCCGCCAACAGGGCGGGTGCGGAATCGATCGGGGGCCACTCCGGCGCCGGATGGAGACCGTTCTCGGCGAGGATGATCGCGAACGCTCCCAGGGCCGCGTCGAGCCCGAGACGCCGGGCTTCCCGCTCGGTCCAAGACGACTCGGCCGCATCCGCAGCCAGCAGCCGCAGCCAACCGGAGGCGTCGAGGAGGTCACGAAGGCACTCGTCGGGCACGAAGTCGTTCCGTAACGAGTGATGCGCCGCCAGGAGCAGCCCCAGTCCGGGCCGCACGAGCGGCACCTCGTCCGTGAGCACGCGGATCATCCGGGCATCGGCGACCATGGCCTCCACGTCGAAACCACCCAGTCGCCAATGCACGTCGATTTCGCTGCCGTCGCCGCCGTAGAGGCTCAGGGACTCGTTCCCCGCGCTGCCGGGGGATGTCCGGGAGAACCTCACGATGTCCTCCCGGGGGATCCCCGCCACCTTCGGCGCGAACCCGGCGGCAAGCAGCGACTCGATCGCCGCGTCGGCGCGCTCGGGCGACACGGCGATGTCCGTATCGCCCACACCGCGCCGGGGCTGGCCGCCGTGCAGCCAGCCGACGGCCGCGATGCCCTTGAAGCCGACGGCCGCGATGCCCGCGGAGCGGAGAACACGGAGCGCGCGGCACCCTCCTTGGATGCCGCGGGTCGTGCGCACGAGGCTCTCCAGCCGGCGCCGCGAATATTCCGGCGCGTCGGCGCGTGGAATCAAATCCGGTGACTCTTGCAGGCGGAGGAACATCTGCGGCAGGACGCGAAGCGTCGCGCACCGTTCGGCCAGCCGCCGCCAGTCGGAGAGGCCGGCCGGCGCCGGCACGAGCGGCGCCACGCCCGCCAGCCAGCGCAGCACGCTGCCGGCGCCCCAGGGAGACGGCGGGCCGCCCTCGCGGCCGCCGATGCCGTCAGGCGCCGCCATCGGATCGGCCCCCCAGTTCTTCCAAGGCCGCCTCGAGCCCCGCGCGCATCACCCCGATCGAGTGGTGCCGCTCCACCCAGTCCGCCGCCCGAGCGGCCAACCGGTCGCGCTCCTGCCCGTCCGTCACCAGCCGCAGACAGCGGTCCGCGAAGGCGGCGGGCGCGTCGCTGATCAACGCCTGATTCCCGTCGCTCACGTCCAGACCAGCCGCGCCGATCGTGGTGGAAACCACGGGCGTCCCGTGGCGGAAAGCCTCCAGGATCTTGATCCGCGTGCCGCTGCCGGCCCGCAGCGGCACGACCAGTTGCCCCGCCCTGGCAAACTCGGGGCCGACGTCGGGCACGGCTCCGACGATATCAACGCCGTCCGCAACGAGCAGCGCCGGCCTCTCGGGAAGGCCCGCGCCGACCACGCGGAGCCTCACGTGCGGGGAGCGGGAGCGGATGAGCGGGAGGATGTCGCGGATGAAATACGCGACGCCGTCCTCGTTCGGGAGATAGTTCAGCGTGCCGAGAAACAGGATCGTCAGCGGGTCACGGGCCACGCCCGCCGTCCGCGTGACCGGCGGCAGGACGTTCGGCAAGAGCGAGACGGCCGCCTGCGGATGCCGCTCGCGGAGCGTGCGCACGTCGCGCGGATTCGAGAGAAACACCCGGTCGAACCGCGGCATGATCATCCCGCGGGCCACGGTCCGACGCTGAGTCACCGCCGCGAGCGCGTCGGCCGCGTCGGTCTCGCCGCGGGTCCTGCGCAGCGAAGCCAGCATCGGAGCGAGGTCGTTCTCGTCGTCGTCGAGGTCGAGCAGCATCACCCGGGGACGGAACAACTCGGCGCAGCGCAGGCCGATCGGGGCGACCACCTGCCGGAACACGAACAGCGTGTCGACCGACTGGCCCAGCCCGGCGACCCGCAGCGCATCGCTGACAATGGCAGGCAGCTCGGCGAGCCGATGCGGCTGGATCACGATCATCGCGGTCGCCCGCTCGCGGGCCCACGAGCGGTCCGCGACATCGGGCGTGGGTCCCCAGCACTCGGCGTGCACCACGATGACGGGCCCCCGGGAGCGGAGGCATTCGAGCAGCGCCGCGGCACGCATGTGGCTGCCGCCGCCCGTCGGGCTCGGCAGCACCGGCGTCAGCATCAGGGTGATCGGTTTCATGGGCGCCCCGCGATCCGACGCGCGCAGCGAACCGTCCTGCGGAGTCCGCTGCTCAAGGCGTCTTCGAAGCGAATCATTTGACTCGGGGTTCGCGACGGTCGCGGAACTCCCGCGATCACTCCGTGCGCCTCCCGGAGGCGGTCGGAGACCGCGGGCGAGAGGGCCGAAGCCGCCGCGAACACGGCCTCCCAGTCGAGCGCATCCGCGGCCAGGAAGGCCACGTCGGCCTGCCAGGGAATGATGCCCTCCCAGCCGCCTGTGGGCGCGAGTCGCGAGAGCAGCAGGGCCTCGGCGGGCAGCGACTCCGTCCGCTGCGCGAAGAGCATCCGTTCCGCCCGGCCGGATCTCCAGGGCGGCGGCACGACGTGCCGCCAGGCGACGCGCAGCGATTCCTTGCCCCGATCGAACATCAGGCCGTTCATCCAACTGCGGACGCGCCGTGGGGGCGTGGGCGCCCGCGGCTCCCAGCTGTCTTCCCGGAGGACCTCCACGGCGCCGTCGACCTGCTGACTGGGCAGAAACAACGTGATGTCGGTGGCCGGCCGCACGGCACCGTCCTTCCGACCACGGAGGAACGCCGCCGTCGATCCCCCGATCAAGACGGGGCCAACGCCACCGGCATGGAGCTTGCCGACGATGCCACGGGCCCTGGCCGCGAACACCGCCCCCTGCGTCCAGGCACGGCGGACGAATCCCGTCAGGATCGGCGCCGCCGGGTCGCCCTCCTGAAAGAGGCTGCGCCGCGCCGCAGGGATCATCGGCACCAGCAACGTGTCTCGCCACGGGATGGAGTCGATGTCGATCGCCGACCGCCACCGTGACCACGCCGCGGCGGCCTCCCGGTCCGTTCCTGCCGTCACGCATGCAAGCAGCTGATCGGTCATGGGCGTCTCGACCTCCCGGACTCGAGCTCCCGGCGCTTCTCCAGTTGCCAGCGGATCGCCAGCGGATAGTCCGCCAGCGCCGCGCGGTCGCGGGTGGAGTTCGAGGCGTGGACCCGGCGGCGCACGAGCGTCTGCGGCAGCGTGTGCGACACGAGGCCCAGCGCCTGCGTCCATCCGTACCAGGCGATGAACTCTCCGCTGCGGAAAGGTGGAAAGGGGCCCGCGGCGGCGAAGGCCTCGCGCCGGCCGAGAAGCGCGGAGGCCGAGGGGAACGGCAGCGGCTCCGCCCGGCAAGGCGCGCATCCGGCCGGGTCGGCGAACTCCGAGCCGTGGCAGAAGACGAAGGAGACGTCCGGCCGCACCTCGAGGAGGGCCAGTTGCAGCGCCACCTTCTCCGGCATCCAGGTGTCGTCGGCGTCGAGCGTCGCGATCATGCCGCCCGCGGCGGCGGCGATCCCGGCATTGCGCGCCGCCGCGGGGCCGCGCGTGGTCGTCTCCGACATGATCCGCACCCGGTCGCCGAACGTCCGTCGCAACAGGTCGGGAGTGCCGTCGGTCGATCCATCGTCCACGACGATGACCTCCAGGCGGCACGCCGCGGGCAGATCCCGCTGGGCATGGACGCTCTCCACCGCCTGACAGACGAAGTGGGCGGCGTTCAGCGCCGGGATCACGACGCTCAACGTCGGCGGCCGGCCTGTGACCGCCGTCCCCGGTGTCATCGCCGCTCCCCGCTGCGGTTCGCGAGCGCCGCCCGCCGCGCGAACTCGAGCATCTCGCGGCGGTAGGTTTCGGCATCACCCGACTGCGCGCCGGCATGCACCCGCCGATCGACCAACGTCTCGGGGATCTCGGCGAAAGGCAGCGGACGGGCGCGAAACGCCCGGAACCACTCCAGGTCGCTCGTGGCCTTGAGCCCCTCGTCGAAGCGCCCAAGCTCCTGGAAGACCTGCCGGCGGCAGCAGATGCAGCTCGGCGTCCAGGCGAGCACGTCGCTGCCGACGTGTTCGACCCGTTGCCACGGAGGCAACGATTCCCCCGGCAGAAGACCGATCCGCTGCTTGCACACCGACAGCCGCGCCTCGGGCGTCGCGGCGAGCGTCTCGCGGTGGCGACGCAGCGCCGCGGGCCGCAGCAGGTCGTCCTGGTCGAGGAACGCGATCAGGTCTCCGCTCGCGGCCGCCACGCCCGCATTCCGCGCGGCTGCGGGCCCGCGATTCGACTGCCCGAGACAGAGCACCCCGGGAATGCCACGGACAATCGCCGGCCCGCCATCCGTCGACCCGTCGTCGACCACGATGATCTCGGCGGGACGTTCCTCCTGCTCCAGCGCCGACGCTACGGCCTCGGCGATGAACCGCTCGCCCTGGTAGAGCGGAATGATCAGGCTGACGCGGAGCATATCTGCAGAATCTCCCGAATCGCCTCGGCTGCGCCGCGCGGATCGCTCCCCACCTGCAGTTCGAAAGCCGGCAGGCTCGAAACGATCCGTTCGACGTTGCCCGCGTCTTCCGGCCCCGCTCCGGGGAGCTGGCCCACGGTGCTCGGAAAGATCGCTTCCAGCGCGTCGCCGCGCGAACCGGCCCGCCCGCGCGAGGCACGGCCGGGGTCGATGCGGGGCAGCACGATCGCGCGGAGGTGCCGGCTTGCCGTCAATGATCCGGCACATACCGCGTCGACGAGAAACACGCCCTTGCCGCTCCCGCCACGCTCGAACGAATCGGCGTTGATCGATCGGCCACGATACGCGGGAAGTCTGTCCACGTCCGCACCGCCGACGAGTTTTCCCGTGCCATAGAGCGCGTGGACGGCGAGGCCCGCGGGATCGACGAGACAATAATCATCCCCTAGGTAGCGCAGGCCATGGGCGGCCGCGGCGAGCGCCGTGCTCGACTTACCCGAGCCCCCCTTGCCGACGACGAGCAGGGCGCCGCGGTCGTCCCCGACGGCCGCACCGTGCACCACTTGGAGCCCGTGGCGCGAAAAGTGGTCGTGCAGAATGAACCGCAAGGGCGCGCCCACTTCCCAGAACGGATAGGGGCGGTCGTCGATCTTGACGGCCCAGGCACGGCCGCGCGACCGGTCGATGACGCTCAGCACGTTGCCGCCCGGGTCGAAGATGGCGGTGGTGGTCTCCGTGTGCAGGTCGACGACTTCGCCCCGCGGCCCGCAGAGCGTGCTCCAATCCGACTTCAGCGACTCGACAAGGTTCGCCACGAACGGTGCCGCCGCGGCCGGTAGCCCGCGCCACATCTTCACGCGCAGGGCCGGCTCCGCGGCGGCGTCGGCCGCAACCGGCGGCAGCGCGGCCACGAGCGCGGCTGTATCCGTCCCGGCAGGGGCCGTCACCAGGATCCGCTGGCCGGCCACCGAGTGGTGGGTCGTGGTCCCGGCCGCGGCAGCGGACTCGAACCAGCCGTCGAGCCGGTCGCAGATCGCCTCGACGGTCGGCGTCGGCGCGGTCCGCGGCGGACGACGGCGGTTGCCCCACGGCCGAATCTGATCGTGCAGTTCGTCGTGGATCGTCACGTCGCCCTGCACCTCGCACGTCGCGGCCGGCGCCAGACCTTCGCCGGCGTGCTCCACGAAGCCGCCGTCCAGCAGAGGCCGCACGACCGTCTCGCCGCGCAGGCTCGTCGGTCCGGATTCGATCGACCTCCAGGCCCGGGCCGCCTCCCCGTCAAGGCGACAGTAGATACCCCGATCCCGGTTCACGACGACGACCGTCGTGTCCACACCGGCCGCCACGGCATCGGCCCCTGAGCGTCGCACCGTCGCACCCGTCGACGCGTCCGTCCGCGCGCCCGCCTGCGGCCAGCCCACGGCCGGGTCCACTTCGTGGACGGGATCGAGCAAGAGGAGATCCTGCAACTCGCGGTAGGCATCGAGTCTTGGAGCGACGTACGCGGCGCGGTCCGTCGCGGGAGGCGAGCCGGCGGCACCGGTCGTTCCACCACCGTCCACGACGAGCCTTTCCCGCTCCAGATCCGCGAGGAAGACGGCCGCGTCGGCGAGGGCGGCGGCGTGCTCCACCTCATAGAGCGCGACGAGCTCGTCGGCAAGATCCGCCGCGGACGCCGCGCCCGCCGCCAATCGTCGCCACAGGGCACCGGCGGCACCGGGAAGGCTGAAGTAGTTTCCCGTATCGAGGTCGATGACGACGCCCTCGCCCTCGAAGTCCTGGTGGATGACCCCGGAATCCTTCACCTTCCACGTTTTCGTAGTCATCCCAGGAGTCTATCATCGCCGCAGTGCTTCACGCGGGGCTGCGGCGGCCTCCATCGACCGCCTTCGGAGGCGGCCCGCGGACCGGCTACCGGCCCGGCTGGGGCAACGCGAGCGGAGCCGGAGGCTCTTCCGGCGGTGGCGGGTTGCCGAAGAACGTCTCGAGATCGCGGCTGAGCTTCGGCCCGATGACCGCCTCGGCGGTGTTCTCCATGATGCGGCCGACCATCACGTCGATGGCTCGCGCGTCGAACTGCGGCCGATGGACCGTGCCTTTGAGCGGAATCGCGAGCGGCGTGCGCAACAGCTGTCCGACGACCGGCGTCGCGCCGACGATGTCGCCGCGGAAGGCGATCTCCACCACCATCGCGAGCGTCCCATCGGCGCCGACGCTGCCGCCCGAGCGGATCACGAGCTGGCCGGAGTCCATCACGAGCCCCTCGTGCCAGAGCCGCCGGTCGGTGAGCCTGATCGTGACCGGCTCCGGCCGCACCCGCAGGAGCACCGCCTTGTCGCCGAAGGCGAACCGGGGATCGATCGCCGACTGCAGCTTCACGAGCAGGTTCACCAGCGGCCGCACCTGCTCTCCCGGCGTCGCCTCGAGGTTCTCGAAGATGATCTGCCCGGAAGTCTCACCACCGAACGGATCGGCCAGTGGCAGTCTCGCGCCGCCGAGGTCGACGCTCATGAGCCCGTGCGTGTGGGTCGAGTGGCCGACGAGCGGCACGAGCCACGTCACCCAGCGGTCGCACATCTGCGGGGTGATCGCGACCCGATCGAGGCAGCGGCCCGGCGGCACGACCAGTTCGGCGGGTCCCGGCAGGAGCCGCAGCCACGGCGCCCCGCGGACCCGGCCCCCTGAGGCCTGCAGATCGAACGGCCCCAGCGCCAGCTGCCCCTCGAAGAATCGCACCGGCATCTCGCCGGGCGCGAACTGGAAGCCGGCCACTTCGGCGGCCGTCCAGCCCGCCTGCGTGTCGACCGAGACCGCCCGGAGGCGATCGACGAGACTCGCGCCGCCGCGGGCGCCGGCCGGCGTCACGGGCAGCGCCAGCCGCGCCATCTTCTCCGCAGGCCGGCCGGCGGCGCCCGCGTCGCCGAGCCAATCGTCGGGGAGGATGATCTGGCGATCGCCGCCGTCGGCCTGCAGGCGCCCGGCCGCGTCGGCCACGAGCGGCCCCAGCGGCCCGCGGAGCGAGAAGGGGCGGGCGGCCGAGCCTGCCAGCCGCAGCCGGCCTCCGGTCCAGGGCGTGAGCAGCCGCGACACCTGTTCCCAGTCGTAGGCGACGCTCCCACCCAGCTCGACCATCCGCCGCGCCGACCAGTCGTCGATGCTGCCGGCGGCGGCGACGGCCAGCGTCGATGAGTCGAGCTTGAACTGGTTCACCGCCAGACGTCCGGCCGCGCGCGGCTCCGGCCGCGTCACCTCCACCACGACCGTGGCCCGCGGCTCGCTCCAGAGCGGCGGCGTCTGACCGCCGGCGTTCAGCGGCGCCGCGGCGCTTGCCAGCGACAGCTGGCTGCCGGTCGCCTCGACCAGCACGTTGAGTCCCAGCGGTGTCTCGAGCATCTCCGCGGTGCCCCAGGCGCGGCCCGCGGCGGGCCAACGGCCGGCGACCGCGGGTGCGACGAGCCACTTCTCCAGCCGGGCGACATCCGCCTGCCACTGCAGCTTGCCGCGCAGCCGCTCGACGAGCGCCTCTCCGGCGGCTTGACCGGCCGCCGTATGCGGCAAGAGCATGAGCCCGCCGGTCCGCAGCGACAGCGTGGCGGTGAGCAGCTCGGCCGACGAGACCTCGATCTGGCCGGTCGCGGGATGCAGGGTTCCGGCGGCGCTGGCGACGGCCCGCGGCTCGGCGATCCGCCGGCCGGCGACCGTGACATCGAGCCGCTCCACCTCGCCGCCGGCGCGTGTCACCTGCCAGCGGTCGCCGTCGGCCGCCAGGCTGGCCGACGCCTTGACGAAGCCGCCGAGCGCGACACCGCCCAGCTCCGTCGCCGGCAGCAGCCCCACGAACCGCCGCTGCCAGCGGCCGAGGTCGCCCTCGAACATCACGTCGGCGGCGATCGTCTGCCCGCCGGGCGCCGCCCGCAACCACGGGCCCGCGGCCGCGCCGGCCACGAGCGGCGCCGCGTGCACAAGCGCGCCACCCGTGAGCGCGGCCTCGAGCCGATCTTCCCCCGCGGCCACGATGACGCGCCCCTGATCGACGAGCACGGCCGAGCCGGCGAGACCGCCGGTCCCCTCCGCCTCGATCGACACTTCGTCGTCCTTCCATGGCGGCCGTCCGGGCCGCACGATCTCCAGGTCGGACAGACCGGCGGAGAGCCGACCCCGGGAAACGCCCGTGGCGGCGAGCCGCTCGAGGTCGAGCCGGCCCCGCAGCGTGCCGGCCAGTTCGACGCCGGAGAGATCGAGCACCTCGCGGGCCTCGGCGACGAGGCGATCGAGGTCGACCGCCCACTGCACCGTCGAGGACTCGGCGTTGCCCGACGCCGCCACCTCGACCGCGGGAGAGGCGATCCGCGCCTCCTCGATCCGCAGGCGATCGCCGCGGGCCGGCCCGCGGCGGCCGCGGAGCCACGCCGTGAACGGTTCGCTCCACCGCAGCGGACGCTCACCGGACGGCAGCACGCTCTGCACGGCGGCCAGTTCGCTGGCCCCGGCCCGCACTTCGAGCACGCGCCCGAGGCCGTCGGCCCGGGAGACGGCGGAGAGCTTCAGCAGGCCATCCGTCACCCGCACGTCGGGCCGGATGGCGATGCCGCCGGGCATGGCCCGCGCCGCCGCGGCCAGATCCACGTCCACGGCGACGGCAAAGTCGTCGCCGACGAGCGACTCGGCCCACTCCCAGGCCCCGTTCGCGGGCAGTCGCAGCCTGCCGGACACCTCCCCTTTCACCAGCGGCGCCACGAGCTTCAGTGATCGCACGGTGACGCGATCACCGGCGATCGACAGGTCGACCGGCATCTCGCCCCGCTCGAGCGTGACGATCGGTGTGCCCGTATCGGCCGCGCAGACCGACAGCCTCGTGGCCGACACCACGCCGGTGACCGCCACTTCCCCGCTGCCGCCGGGCTGCTGCCGCGCGGCGGCATCGACAGGGAACATTCGGGCCGCGGGCAGACCGAGGTCGAGCCGGACGTCGGCCACGCCGTCGAGCGCATGGACGGCGTCGAACCGCGTCGCCGCGACCCGCGTGATGCCCAGCGGCACCCGCGTGGCGGCGATGGCGAGCGAACGCGGCTGCGGCCCTTCGTGGCGATCGGGCGACGACACCGACCAGCCGCCGTCGCGGGCCAGGATCGCCGTGGCACCGGCCGCGACGGTCGTCCGATCGAGCCGATCGGCCCGGGCGGCCGGCGGGCCGCCGCGCGCCGCACCCGGTGGTGGATCCAGGCCCCCGCCAGCGGGCGTGATGCGATCCGAGGCGATGCGATTGGCCGCGGCCGCCGGATCACGAACCGGCGCCGACGCCGCCCGGGCCCGGCCCGAGATCGTCCAGCCGGCGAGCGTGGCGTCCGGCCGGAGCGTGCCTGCGGCGAGGATGTCGGTGATCCGCCAGGCCGCGCCCCGTTCGAGATCGACCAGTTCGACCGCGGCATCGACGAGTTCGAGATCGAACGACACGGGCAGGCCGCGATCCGGCTGGGCGCCGGCCAGCCACGGCGCCAGCACGTCCTCGATCCCGCTGCCCCCGCGCCGCACCTCGACGAGCGCCTCGGCGCCGACGAGCCGCACGGCGCCCAAGTCGGCGCGGTTCAAGGCGAGGCCGAGCAGGCCCCGATCGACCACGATCTGCGGCACGGCCACGAGCGTCCGGCCGGCACCGTCGCAGAGCCGCACGTCCCGATACTCGATGCCGCCCCACCACCGCCAGACCGCCTCGCGGCTGGTGATGCGGCCGTCGATGCCGGCGAAGATCGTGTCCAGCGGCAGGTCGCGGAGGTCGGTGAGTACCACGGCCGCCGGCGCGAACCAGACACCGGCGGCGACCGCGGCCAGCATCGCAAGCGCGAGGAGCGTCCGCCTGCCCCTGCCGGATCGGGTATGTCGCGTCGCCATGGCGGCGAAGTATAGAAGCCCGGGGCCCGTTCCCGCAGCGCCAAACTCCGCCTTTAACCGGAGGGCGGCAGGCGTCGTTCGATCGCGCGCAGGTCGGCCGGCGTGTCGACGTCGGCGAAGGAATCGAGCGCGGGGTCGACGGCGACGATCCGCGGCTCCGCCACCACGTGGACGCGACCCGGCCCCGCGCGATCGATTTCGGCACAGAGCCCGCGCAGGTCGCGGCGGCCGGCGGCAAGCCAGGTCTCGATCAGCGGCAGCATCTCCAGGGCGACGACCGACGTGAGCACTTGGCGGTGGCCCTGCACCTCGGGCACGGTCCAGAGCGCGCCGGTCGACCGCGCCGCCGCGATCAGAAGCCGGACGACCTCGCGGCGCAACAGCGGCGCGTCGCAGGAGGCGACGAAGGCCAGCCGCGGCGGCTCCGCGCCGCCCGCCGCGGCGGCCAGGCCGTCGCGCAAGCCCGCCAGCGGGCCGGCGGCGAGCGTCGCATCGCGGACCACCCACGCCGCCATCCCGGCCGGCAGCGGCTGACCGGCGGCGGCCACCACGATCGTGCTCGCCACCTCGGCGGCGAGCGTCTCCACGACCCGCTCGAGCAGGCTCCGGCCGCCGAGATCGACCGCCGCCTTGCCGCCGGCGGGCAGGTCGAATCCCTGCGCCAGCCGCGTGGACCGGCCGCCGGCCAGGACGATGCCCACCACGTCGCGGCTCGGGCGCGGGCTCGAACTCGGATCGACGCGATCCACGACGCGCCTCGGGCGAAGCCTGTGTCGGCCGTGCTGTCTGTCTTCCAGGCGGTGCGTCCGGTTAGGCCTTCAAGAACCGGGCGATCCGGTCGAGCCCGTCGGCGAGCTTCTCTTCGGAGGCGGCGAACGACATCCGCACGTGGCCCTCGGCACCGAAGGCGCTGCCGGCGACGAGCGCGACGTGCTCCTCCTCCAGCAGCTTCTCGCACCAGGCGAGGCTCGTCGTGATCCCGCGCGGTGCCTTCGCGAGCGGCTGCTGGATGTCGAAGAAGGCGTAGAACGCGCCGCCGATCCGCGGCAGCCGCACGCCCGGCATGGCGGCCAGCCGCCCGGCGACCAGGTCGCGCCGCCGCTCGAAGGCCCGCAGCATGTCGGCCACGCACTCCTGCGGGCCGGTCAGCGCCGCCACGGCCGCGTGCTGGCTGACGCTGCAGGGGTTGCTCGTCTCCTGGCTCTGCAGGTTGCCGATCGCCTTGGCCAACGGCTCGGGGCAGATCGTCCAGCCGATCCGCCAGCCGGTCATGGAGTAGGTCTTGCTCACACCGGCGACGACCACGGTGCGGTCCTCGAGCCCCGGCCGCAGCGTCGGGAACGACACCGCCTGCGCGCCGTCGAAGACGAGCTGGTCGTAGATCTCGTCGGAGACGATCGCCAGGTCGTGCGCGATGGCGATGTCGGCGAGGGCGCCGAGCTCGGCGGCGGAGTAGACCACGCCGGTCGGGTTGCTCGGCGTGCAGATCAGGAGCATCCGCGTCGCCGGCGTGATCGCGGCCTGGAGCGCCTCGGGCCGCAGCTTGAAGTCGTCCTCGAGCCGCGTGGGCACGAGCACGGGCTTGGCGCCCGCGAGCTTGATGAGCTCGGCGTAGCTCACCCAATAGGGCGTCGGCACGATCACCTCGTCCCCCTCGTCGAGCAGCGCGGTGAACGCGTTGTGGAGGCTGTGCTTCGCACCGTTGGAGACGATCACCTGCGCGGGGGTGACGGAGAGCCCCGAGCGCCGCGAATAGTCGGCGGCCACCGCCTTGCGCAGCTCCGGGATGCCTGCCGCCGGCGTGTATTTGGTCTTGCCGGCACGGATGGCCACCTCGGCGGCCTGGCAGACGTGGGCCGGAGTGGGGAAGTCCGGCTCACCGACCGAGAGATCGACCACGTCGACGCCCGCAGCCGCCATGGCCGAGGCACGGGCCGCCATGGCGAGGGTGGCGGAGGGCTCGAGCGCCCGCATGCGCCGCGCGAGCGCGAGGCTCTGCGAGGCTCTGGTCGAGGAAGACTCCTGGGGCTTCATGCGGGCTATCCTTCTGCTCCCTGAAAAAGAACTTTCAAAACCGCGCCGCTGCTTGACGCACGCGCGCAGCCCCAGAATGATACCACCCGCAAGGTGGTTTCCCAGCGCTCGACACGCTCTCGAATCGAGGAGTCCGCGATGCCCGACGGCAAGATCGGAATGTGGCTCATCGGCGCGAAGGGAGGCGTGGCGACGACCGCCATCACCGGCCTGGCAAACCTCGCCCGGCGCCGCATCGAGCCGGTGGGACTCGTGACGGCGCTCGAGCCGTTCACGCGGCTCGATCTCGTCGACTTCGCCGACATCGTCGTCGGCGGTCACGACATCCGCCCCGGCGGGCTGGCCGACGAGGCCCGCCGCATGTGGACCGACAGCCGGGCGATCATGCCCGACCTGCTCGAAGCCGCCGCCGACTGCTTCGCCGCCACCGAGGCCCGGCTCCGGCCGGGCACCGTCGTCGCCGCCGGTGACAAGATCCGCGAGCTGGCCGATCCGACGCTCGTCGCGCGGGTCGAGACGCCACGGCAGGCGGTCGAGCGCGTGCGGGCCGACATCGAGGCCTTCGCCGCGGCCGAGCGGCTGCGGCACGTCGTGGTGGTCAACGTCGCCTCGACGGAGCCGCCGCCGGCGCGGCCGATCCCGCGCGACTACGCGGACGTCGCGCCTCTCCTGGACGACGCCGCAGCCTGTCCGCTGCCGGCGAGCAGCCTCTACGCCCTGGCGGCGTTCGAGGCCGGCGCCTCGTATGTCAACTTCACGCCCTCGACGGGCGCCACCCCCGCGCTGTTCCAGGGGCTCGCCCGCGACCGCCAGTTCGCCCACGCCGGCTGCGACGGCAAGACGGGGGAGACGCTGCTCAAGAGCGTGCTGGCTCCGATGTTCGCGGCGCGGCACCTCGAGGTGATGAGCTGGGTCGGCCACAACATCTTCGGTAACATGGACGGGAAGGTGCTCGACGATCCCCGCAACAAGGCGGCCAAGGTCCGCAGCAAGGACCACCTGCTGGCCGCCATCCTCGGCTACCCGCCGCAGACCCACGTCTCGATCGAATACATCGCGAGCCTCGGCGACTGGAAGACGGCCTGGGACCACATCCACTTCCGGGGCTTCCTCGGCACGCCGATGACGATGCAGTTCACCTGGCAGGGCTGCGACTCGATCCTCGCCGCGCCGCTCGTGCTCGACCTGGTGCGGCTGGTGGAGCGCGGCCACCGCGCGGGCGCCACCGGACCGCTCGACTGGCTCGCCTGCTTCTTCAAGAGCCCGATCGGGGTCGTCGAGCAGGACTTCTCCAAGCAGTTCGCGCTCTTGCATGCGTGGGCCGAGCGGCATGCGACGCGCGACGGCGCGAGCGCGTGATCCGTGCTCGCGCCGCGCGGTCGACCGCACGATCGCGTCACCGGTCGAGCGACGTCGCGCGGCGCCGTCGCGAAGCGTGAGCGAAGACGCGGCTGAAAATTTCGGAAAAATTTCCGGAATGTCTCTTGACAGTTTTCAGCGCCATCCTTCACAACTCGTGGCGCAGCGTGTCGTCTCACCGCTTGTCACGTGCTCTCACGAGCCATGACTCGCCTGCGACGTGCGCGGCGAAACGTCGGCCGTTCCCTCCACGAGAGCACCCGGGGGAGCGGTCGTGTGAACGTGCGGGTGCTCGTGGCAAGGAGCCATCACAATGGCGAAGAAGAAGAAGAAGGCCGCCAAGAAGGTCGCCAAGAAGAAGAAGGGCCACGGCTGAGCAAGCGGTCGGCCGTCGGCTCCGGCCTCGCCGGTAGCCGCGATCGACCCGGCGAAACGGAGTTTCGCCAGCTTGTGCCAGTCCTTGTTCCCCCGTTCAGACGAGAAAGGCCGGCCCGGGCCCGTGGGCGCCCGGGCCGGCCTGATTTTTTGGCTCGAGGCGGGCTGGAGTGTCGGATGTAGGATGGATGAATGCCCCATCCGCTTCCGTCCGCCGCCGCCCACGGCTCGATGCCGGCCTCCGCGGCGCCCGCCACCCGGGGCGGGTTTCTGCTCGTGACCTGCCAGGGGGGCGCGGAGGCGGCGCTCGTCGCCCGCCAAGAGTCGCTGCTGCCCGCGATCTCCCGCGCGGCTTGGCGACGCGGTGTCGTGACCTTCCGACTGGGAGACTTCGATCCGCAGGACGACTTCTGGCCCGACCTCGTGTTCGCCCGCACGGTGATCCGGTCGGTCGGACAGGTGACCGGCGCGACCGACGCCGACCGTGCCCGCGCCGCCCTCGAGCTCGTCGCCCACCGCGCGTGGGACGCCATCCATGTCTGGCACCGAGACCCGAAGCTCGCGGCGGAGAGCGACCCGGCCGCGGTGCGGGCGGCGCTGCTCGAGGCATTCGGCCTGCGGGCCGACCTGCCGACCGTTGCCCGCCCTGGCGACCTCGTGCTCGACTGCCTCGTCGACTCCGCGACCCGCGCCTGGATCGGCTGGCACCGCGCACGTCTGCCGGCGAGCCTGCATGCAGGAGGCCTCCACCCGCTCGAGCTCCCGCCCGACAAGGTGTCGCGGGCCTGGCTCAAGCTTGACGAGGCGATCGCGAGCTTCGGTCTCGCGGTCGCGCCGGGAGAGCGCGCCTGCGAACTCGGCTGCGCGCCCGGCGGGGCGTGCCAACGGCTGCTCGAGGCGGGGCTCGACGTCGTCGGCATCGATCCGGCGGCGGTCGATCAGCGCGTGGCGGCCCATCCGCGGTTCGAGCAGTGGCGGATGCGGGCCCGCGACGTCAAGCTTCGCGGCTTCCGCGGCTTCGACTGGATCGTGGCCGACATGAACATCGACCCGCGTAGCACCATGGCCGCGCTCGAACGGGTCGTCACGGCCGACGGCGCGCGGCCCCGCGGCATCATCGCGACGCTCAAGCTGCCCGACTGGTCGCGGGCGGCAGAACTGCCGAGTTGGCTCGAGCGTTTTCGGGGCTGGGGATTCGAGCCGCAGGCCAGGCAGCTCTCCACCGGTGGCCGCGAGGTCTGCGTCGTCGCCCTTTGCGGCGTCGTCAGCCGCGCGACCCGCCGCGCCAGACCTGCTCGGGGGGCGTGAGGCTGCCCGAACGGACGACGACGCGGCCTGCGGCCGTGTCGAGCAGGAGCGCCCCGTCGAGCGCGATGCCCCGGCAGATGCCGGTGAGCCGTTCGCCGCCGCGATGGACGGTGACGACCTCTCCGGCGAGGCTGCAGCGGGCCCGATGCCGCGGCAGCAGCGTCGCCGGATCCGCGGCCGTCTCCACCAACAGCGCGAAGAGCCGCGGCAGGAAGTCGGCGAGCAGCCGCCCGCGCGGCAGGCTCGTGCCGACGAGGTCGGGGATGGTGACGAGCCGCGGGGCGATCTCCGCGGGCGCCTCGCGGGACGAGCCTGTCGTGTTGACGCCGACGCCGAAGATCGCGCGGCCGCCTGGCAAGGCCTCGACCAGGATGCCGGCGATCTTCCGGCCGCCGATCTCGACGTCGTTCGGCCAGCGGACGAGCGGGTCGATCTTGGGCACGAGGGCGGCGAGCGATTCGGCGAGCGCCACGCCGCAGGCCAACGACCAGACTGCCGGCGGCGGCCCTTCGACGACGGCGCTGGCGTCGACGACGAGGCTCATCGCCAGGCTGCCGTCCGCCTGCCACCAGCGGGCACCCCGCTGTCCGCGGCCCAGCAGCTGCCGATCTGCCACGACCAGGGCCGGCAGCACGGGATCCGGCTGGCCCGCCAGTTCCCGGGCCCGCTCCATCGTCGACCCCACTTGGGCCACGTGCTCGAACGTCGCGAGGCCCGCACCAGCGACGAGCGACCGGGCATCGATGGGGTCGGTGACTTCGGACACGACACCGTTCATAAGTCATCAGCCATTCAGAAGGAGAACCAAAGAAGGCAAGCCCACGGACAGGGCACCCTGAACCCATGCGAGCACTCCCTCCCGACGGGACACTTTTCGACAGGAGCGATCGCCAAGGACAGTCTGCCACAAAGCAGCTGGAGACTGCGGGAGAACAGGCGCGCCTGGCAAGTCGGGCAGAAGGCGAGGGCACGTGGCTGACCGGCCATGAGACGACACCATCCCGGGGGTTCGGGCAAGCACGGCGGGCTGGCG
>JBJOKF010000096.1:0-4346 GCA_046046235.1 Planctomycetota bacterium
CGGAGTCAGGGCATGTTCGAAAGCAAGTCGGGAATCTTCTTCATCGCCGGGATCGGCTTCTTCCTCCTCGCCTTCCTCGGCAACGGGGTGGTGCCGATGGTGATGTACAAGGATCGCCCCGAGCAGACGGCCGAGCAGGTGGTCAACACCCGCGCGATGATGCAGTTCCGCGACTTGGCATCCCGCTATCCGGAGCAGTTCGCGGCGGCCTTCGGCGACCCGACGCCCGAACAGTGCGCCGAGGCGTTGCGGCTCGGCCGGCAGATCTACATCGGCGAGGGCTGCTGGCACTGCCACAGCCAGTTCGTGCGGCCGGTTTCGAACGAATCCCGGCGGTTCGGCCCCGTCTCCAAGACGACCGAATACGACAACGAACTGCAGCGGCCTGTGCTCTTCGGCACGCGGCGGGTCGGGCCCGACCTGAGCCGCGAGGGTGGCCGCCGCGGCAACGACTGGCACGCCGTGCACTTCCACCATCCGCAGACGGTGTCGACGGGGTCGCCGATGCCGGCGTATCCCTGGTTCTTCGACGGCGCCCCCGACAAGCCCAACCGCCGGGGGCTCGCGATCATGACCTACGTGCAGTGGCTCGGGTCGTGGCTCGACTCGTATCCCTACTACGAGGAACTGGCGGAGGTGCAGCAATGAACGAGCGGCCGCTCTCCGCGCAGCCGGCCGCGCGCGGCGGCATGAGCCGCCGGCAGGCCTGGGTCACCGCCGCGATGGCGGTGCTGATCCTCATTCCCAGCATGTACGGCTTCGTGGGGAAGTTCGTGGAGTTCGTCCACATCTACCGCGGCGCCTCGGGCGGCGAGTTCGCCGTGGCCCCGATCATGAACTACCTGCTGGCGAGCGCCGGCTTCTTCTGCATGCTGCTCTGGGCCGCCTGGAACGGGATGTTCCGCGACGTGGAGCGGCCGAAGATCGACTTCCTCGAGAACGAGCGGCGGCTCGACCGCCGCGGATCCTGATCGCGTCGCCCGCCGACATCCACTCCCCCGCCCGCCCGGAGATCCCGCCATGCCCGACTCGACCTCCTCCGGCGCCCCGGAAGCCGAGCACCGCTACCACGACTACACCGGCAACGCGATCCCGTGGTATGTGCGGCTGATCTGGATCGGCTTCTGGATCTTCGCCGTCACCTACACGATCCGCTACCTGCTGCCCGCGATGCAGGTGGAGCTGATCCAGCGGCCGTGAACGTCGTTGCGGAGTCAGCGGACGGCGCACCCGCTGCCTGCGACCCGTCAGCCTGCGACTACTGCGGCCTGCCGGTCGCGGCGGCGGCTGGCGACGTGGGCCCGCGGTATTGCTGCTTCGGCTGCCGGTTCGCGGCGGACGTCGCCGGCGCGGGCGGCGAGGACGGTCAGCTGCGGTGGCTGATGACGCGGCTGGGCCTGGCGGTCTTCTTCACGATGAACGTGATGGTGTTCACGCTCGCGCTCTGGTCGCAGCAGGAGACGGCGCCGGGTGGCCCGGTCGATCCGGCGGCAGCGGCCTTCCACGGCCTGGCCCGTCACGCCTGCCTGCTCTTCTCGGCGCCGGTGCTCCTCCTGCTCGGCGGCCCGCTGCTCGAGGACGCCTGGGATGAGCTGCGGCGCGGCCGCGCCTCGCTCAACATGCTCTTGGTCGTCGGCGTCGTCGCCGCGTTTCTGCAGTCGGCGTGGGCCACCTGGAGCGGCTCGGGCCACGTCTACTTCGAGGTGGCCTGCATGGTGCTCGTGGCGGTGACGCTCGGCCGGTGGCTCGAAGCCAACGGCAAGCTGCGGACGACCGCGGCGCTTCGCGACCTGCGGAAGCTCTTGCCCGACCGCGTCCGCCGGCTCGCCGCCGCGGACGATCGGGCGAGCGAGCGGGAGGTCGACCGGGCGGCGGTCGTGGCGGGCGACCTGCTGCGGATCCTGCCGGGCGAGCACCTGCCCGCAGATGGCACGATCGTCTCGGGCGAGGCCGCGATCGACGAGCAGACGGTCACGGGCGAGAGCGTGCCGGTCGTGAAGCGGGCCGGCGAACGCGTCTACGGCGGCACCTGCGACTTGGACGGCGAGCTGGTCGTGCGGGTCACGGCCGCGGCCGGCGCAGGCACGCTCGAGCGGTTGATCGACGCGGTGACGCGGGCAGCCAATAGCGGCCGGCAGCAGCGGCTGGCGGAGCGGGTTTCGAACTGGTTCTTGGCCGTCGTGCTGCTCGTGGCCGCCGGTGCCAGTGCGGTGCACTGGCGGGCGTCGGGGCCGATCGCCGGCGTGCTGGCCGGCCTGGCCGTCGTGGTCGTCTCCTGTCCCTGCGCACTGGGTCTCGCGACGCCGCTGGCGGTCTGGGCCGCCTTCGGCTCGGCGACCCGCCGGCACGTGCTCATTCGCGACGGCGACGCGTTTGCGCGACTCGCCACCGCCGACGTCTTCTGCTTCGACAAGACCGGCACGCTGACATCAGGCTGTCGGGTGACCGACGCGATCGCGCCGCGGGGAGGCGGCGTGCCGGACGACGCACCGGACAACGAACCGGAAGACTGGCTGCCCGTCGCGGCGGCGCTCGCGCAGGGCTCGACCCACGTCTTCTCGGTCGCGATCTCGGCGCACGCGGCGGCCGCGCAGATTCAGCCCGTGCCGATCGCGGGCCTGCGGGCCGTGGCAGGATGCGGTGTCGAGGGCCGGCTCGCCGACGGCAGGGTCGCGAGGCTCGGGAGCGGCCGCTGGATCGCCCGACACGTCGCCACGGGTTGGCCGGACCATGACCCTGATCTGCCACAGTGCTTCGTGGCCGTGGATAGCCGGCTGCTCGGAGGGATCCGGTGCGCGGAATCGATCCGCGATGGTGCGCAGGCGGCGCTCGAGGCGCTCGAGTCCACGGGCGGCCGGCCGCTCATGCTCTCGGGCGACCGGGCCGACCGTGCCGCCGCGGTCGCCGAGGCACTGGGCATCGCCTGGCAGGCGCCGCTCTTCCCCGAGGAAAAGCTCGCCGCGATCGAGGCGGGCAAGCGCGAGGGCCGGACGGTCGTGATGATCGGCGATGGCGTGAACGACGCGCCGGCCCTGGCCGCGGCCGATGTCGGCGTGGCGCTCGGCTGCGGCGCCGATGTCTCGCGATGGACGGCCGACATCTGCCTGCTGCGGGACGACCTGGCCGCGCTGCCCTGGCTCACGGACCTCGCGCGGCGGATGAACCGCACGGTCCGCTGGAACCTGCTCTGGGCCTTCGGCTACAACGCCGCCTGCATCCCGCTGGCCGCCACGGGGCTCGTGCATCCGGCGCTGGCCGCCGCCGCGATGGTGGCCAGCAGCCTGTTCGTCATCACCAACTCGCTGCGGCTCGGCGCCGCGGAGGGGCCCGCATGATCGAGTGGCCGTTGCTCGTCGTCTCCGGGATCCTCGGCTCGGCGCACTGCCTGGGCATGTGCGGGCCGTTCGCGCTCGCGATCGGGAGCCACGCCGCCGGCTGGCGGTCGAATCTGCTCCGGCAGACGAGCTATTCCGCCGGGCGGATCTTTACCTACGCCGTGCTCGGCGCGGTCGCGGGCTACTGCGGGCTCAAGCTCTCGAGTTCCTTCGTCGGCTGGACGAACGTTCCGGCCGTGCTCGCGATCCTGGCCGGGCTCCTGCTCGTGGTGCAGGGCCTGCTTGCCGCCGGCGTGATTCCCAACCGCGGCGTCGCCGCGGCGGCCGGAGGTTGTGCCGCTGCGGTGGGCATGCGGTCCCTGCTGCATGCGCGGGGCGTGGGGGATGTGTTTCTCGCCGGCCTCTTCACGGGGCTCCTGCCCTGCGGGCTGCTCTACGGAATGCTGGCGCTCGCCGCCAGCACGCACGAGGTCGGCCGGGGGCTCGGCACGATGGTCGCCTTCGGACTCGGCACCGTGCCGGCGATGGTGGCCACGGGGCTCGGCGGTTCGCTCGTCGGCGTGGCCGCCCGCCGTCACCTGCATGCGATCGCCGCATGGTGCCTCGTGCTTACCGGCGTCATCTCGATCGCCCGGGGCGCCGGGTTTCTGTCGTTCGGCGGCGGCGAACCGGCCGGCTGCCCGTACTGCGCGGCCGCCAAGTGACCCGGTGAGCGTCAGGCCGGCCCGCGGATCGTGAGCACCGCGGCGGCCACCGCGATGCCGATCACGTTGAGCAGTACGATCAGGAGCCCCACGCCGTAGATCGTCTGTAGACCCTCGTCGACCCGCCCCTTGCGGCTGCCCAGGCTCGCGGCGACGACGTTGCAGACCCACGACCAGTGCAGCATGACATGCACGAGGATGCCGACGGCGAGCGTCGCCAGCACTCCGAACTGGATGCCGCTCCAGGCGTCGTAGTCGAGCCCCCAGAGCGTCCAGCCCTTTGCGGCAGGGCCGGGGGGAAAGATGA
>JBJOKF010000154.1:0-8077 GCA_046046235.1 Planctomycetota bacterium
CAGGTCGTCCGGAGGGGATGGGTCGTGGGCGAGAACCTGGCAGCCGAATCCGCGGAGGATGTCGATCACGCAGCGGCCGATGCGGCCGACCCCCACGACGCCCGCCGTGCGGCCGAAGAGGTCGAAGCCGAGCAGGCCGTCGAGTGCGAAGTTGCCGTCGCGAACCCGGTTGTAGGCCTTGTGGAGCTTGCGGTCGAGCGCGAGCACGAGGCCCAGCGTGTGCTCGGCGACCGCGTGCGGGGAATATTCCGGCACGCGGACGACCGGCAGCCCGAGGCGGGCCGCGGCCGCCAGGTCGACCTGGTTGAAACCGGCGCAGCGGAGCGTGACGAGCCGTACGCCGAGGCCGGCGAGGATGCCGAGCGCGTCGGCGTCGAGCTCGTCGTTGACGAAGCAGTTGACCGCGTCGGTTCCCTCGGCGATCCGGGCGGTGTGCCGGTCGAGCCGCGGCTCGAGCCAGGTCCACTCGATCGGGAGGCCGGCCGAGGCGGCCGCGAGGCTGTCGCGGTCGTACGGCTTCACGGAAAAGGCGGCGACACGCATGGGGGATCTCCGCGGTGGCTTCGGGGCCGGGGAAATCGGCAGTCTACGCGGAGCGGGGGGAGCCGCGGAAAGCCCGAGAACCAGCAGCTGGAACCGCTCTCGCCCGGCCGGGCGGCCGCTGCTATCGTCCCCACCCTGCCCATCATCCCGCTCGGAGCGCCGCCCCGTGAGACCGTCCCGCCAGACCTTGTCGCCGCGGATCTGTCGTCCCTCGTGGATCCGGCGGACGGCCGTGTGGGCGTTCAGCTGCAGCCTCCTCGTCGTCCTGCCCGTGGTCGCGGCGCCGCCACAGGGAGCCGCCGCGCCACCGCCGCAGCAGACGCGCTCGCCCGCCGCGCTTGTCCCGGCGCAGCCGGCCGCCGCGCCAGCCCAGCAGCAGCGGCCACCCGGCGCCGGGCAGCCACGCGTCGCCGCGGTGCCCGCCGCCGCCGGGCCGCAGCAGCCGCCCCCGCTCACGCCGGAACAGCAGGCCGCGCTCGACCGGCTGCTCGCCGCGTGGGAGGCCCGCAATGCCGCCGTCACCACCTGGTCCTGCACGTTCCACAAATGGGAATACAACGCCTGGAGCCCGGCCGATGCCAATGGTGAGCGGCTGGCGTTCTCGGAGAGCAGCGGTGAGATCAAGTACGCGGCGCCCGACAAGGGTCTGTTTCGCGTGAAGGATTCCACCCAATGGAATCCCGAGACCCGCCGCTACGAGAAGCGGACGGGTGACACGGGCGAGCACTGGGTCTGCAACGGCACGAGCATCTACGAGTTCCGGCACGGCGAGCGGCAGCTGCGCGAGACCCGCCTGCCGCCGGAGATGCAGGGCAGGGCGATTAGCGAAGGGCCGCTGCCGTTCGTCTTCGGCGCGAAGGCCGACACGCTCAAGAAGCGGTACGTGATGCGGATCATCACGCCCCCCGGCGTGACCGATCAGCTCTGGCTCGAGGCGCTGCCCCGCTACCAGGCCGACGCCGCCAACTTCTCGAAGGTGGAGCTGATCCTGCAGGCCCGGGAGCTGATGCCTTTCGCGATCCAGATCTACAAGCCGGGCGGCCAGGATCGCGACGTCTACCAGTTCGATCCCCGCACGAGCCTGATCGACAAGGGGCTCGACCTCATCCGCGACTTCTCGAAGCCGGTCACGCCGCTCGGCTACCGCTTCATCCTCGAGGACGCCGCGGGCGGCCCCCCGGCGCGGCCGGGCGGCTGAACGGGCTCCGGCGGCCGTGCGCAGCGGCTGCTATAATCCGTCGCGTTCCCCCGCCGCCTTCGTTGCGAGGACGCGATGCCGCTCGTCGATCCCGACCACCCCCTGGCGCAGCTGCTCGCCCGCGACCGCCGCTACAAACTCGACGCCTACCTGTTCGTGCTGGAGGCTCTGGCCTACGGCCAGGAGAATCTCGGCATGGGGGCGGAGCCGCCGGCGGAGGATCTCGATCCGCCCGCAGAAGGGACGGTCCGCGGCCGGGGACGGCAGCGGCGACGCCAGGCTGAGCGGCACGTCAGCGGTCAGGAACTGTGCGAGGCGGCCCGCCGCTACGCCCTGCAGCAGTACGGGTATCTGGCGCCGACCGTGCTCGGCAGCTGGGGCGTGCAGCGGACCGCCGACTTCGGCGAGATCGTGTTCAACATGATCGAGATTGGCCAGATGCGCAAGACGCGGCGCGACAAGCGGGAGGATTTTCATGACGTCTTCGACTTCAGCGACGCCTTCTCTCGAGACCTCGCCTTCGTCGTCCCCGATCCCGTCTGAGCCGCCGGCCGGCCGGTGGCCCCTGTGCCTCGCGGTGGCGACGCTGGAGGCGGCATGGCTCTGCTTGCTGGCGTGGATGGCGTGGATCGCGTGACTTCGATCGCCGGCGGGCCGCTCCGCCGCAGGTGCCCTCGGAGGGGGCGTCGATGACGACATTCACCGCGCAGCTGCCGGCGGCCTGGGTCGCGCTCGTCCCTCTGGCCGTCTACTTGCTCTGGTTGGCATGGGCGCATTTTCGCCGGCGGCCGCTGGCGGTCTCGGGGGCGTTCGATGCGGCGGTCTTGGCGGCGGCGGTTTCGGGACTGGCGATCGTCGGGCCCTTGGCGCTCGTGATGCCGGTGACGGGCGGGGCGCCGTGGAGTTGGCCCGTCGTGGCGCTGTTGTGCGTGCTGGCGGTCGCCATCTGCGTGCTCGTCTCGCGGCCGCGGCTCGTGATCTACAACATCACCGTCGACCAGCTGCGGCCGCTCGTGGCAGAGGTCGTGACGGCGGTCGATCCGCAGGCCCGCTGGGCCGGTGAGAGCGCCGCGTTGCCCGGGCGCGGCTTCCAGGTGCATTTGGAGGGCAACGGTCCGCTGCGGACCGTCAGCATCGTGAACGTTGGCGAACGCTCGAGTCCCGAGGGCTGGGGAGAGTTCACCCGCAGGCTGCGCGGCGGGCTCCGCGGCTTGCGTGTTCGCCGCAGCCCGTGGGCGGCGGTCTTTGCCGGGCTCGGCGTTGCGGTGGTCGGGGCGGCGGTCGTCGCGACGTTCATGACGGGATGGCGCCGGTCCGCGGATGCCGGCGCGCCGCCCGCCTCGCAACGCGTTCCTGCCGCGGCACCCGTTCCCTTTCCGCAGTCCCCGAGCGTCCCCGGAGCGAACCATGCCCCTGCACGTCGACCTGTCAGCGCATGAGATCACCGTGCCGGTGGTGGTTCGCAACGCCCCGCCCGCCCGGCTCTACGAGGATGCCATCACGCGGGAGCGGGCGGCGATCATGGCCAGCGGCGCCATCGCGATCCGCTCCGGCGTGAAGACGGGCCGCAGCCCCAAGGACAAGCACGTGGTCCGGGCGCCGGAGTCGGAGGCGGACGTCTGGTGGGGTGCCGTCAACCATCCGATCGACGACCACACCTTCCTGCTCAACCGCCAGCGCGCGATCGACTATCTCAACACCCGCGACCAGATCTACGTCTGCGACGGCTACGCGGGCTGGGATCCGGCCTCCAGGATCAAGGTGCGCGTGATCTGCGGCCGCGCCTACCACGCGCTCTACATGCAGAACATGCTGATCCGGCCGACCCTCGACGAGCTCGACGGCTTCGGCACGCCCGATTACGTCATCTTCAACGCCGGCCAGTTTCCCGCGAACGTCCTCACGGCGCAGATCGCCAGCCGCACGAGCATCGACCTGTCGCTCGAGAGGCGGGAGCAGGTGATCCTCGGCACCGAATACGCCGGCGAGATGAAGAAGGGCGTGTTCACGATGATGCACTGGCTCCTGCCCGCGCGGGGCGTGCTCTCGATGCACTGCTCGGCCAACGCGGCGGCAAGCGACGGCGGCGACGTGTCGCTCTTCTTCGGGTTGTCGGGCACCGGCAAGACCACGCTCTCGGCCGACCCGGCGCGGCGGCTGATCGGCGACGACGAGCACGGCTGGGGCGACGACGGCGTGTTCAACATCGAGGGGGGCTGCTACGCGAAGTGCATCCACCTCTCGGCCGAGAAGGAGCCGGAGATCCATCGGGCGATCCGGTACGGCACCGTGCTCGAGAACGTCGTCTACGACCAGGCCACGCGCGAGGTCGACTTCGCCTCGAGCGCGATCACGGAAAACACGCGGGCCGCCTATCCGATCGAGTTCATCGACAACGCGAAAGTGCCCTGCGTGGCCGGCCATCCGCGGAACGTCATCTTCCTCACCTGCGACGCCTCGGGCGTGCTGCCGCCGGTGAGCCGGCTGACCCACGCCCAGGCGATGTACCACTTCCTCTCCGGCTACACTGCCCGCGTGGCGGGCACCGAGATGGGCATCGTCGAGCCCCAGGTGGCCTTCTCGGCCTGCTTCAGCGCCGCGTTCCTCGTCCGCCATCCCGTCGTCTACGCGCGGCTGCTCGCCGAGAAGCTCGCCCGCCACGGGGCCCGCGCATGGCTCGTGAACACCGGCTGGATCGGGGGCGCCTACGGCCAGGGGCGGCGGATCGATCTCGGCGCGACGCGGCGGATCATCGACGGCATCCATGCGGGTACCCTCGACACGGCGGAGGTCGCCCGCGACCCCGTCTTTGGCCTCGATGCGGTCGTCCGCGTGCCCGGGGTGCCTGACGACATGCTCGCGCCGTGGCGGGCCTGGCGGGATGAGGCGGCATGGAATGCGGCCGCCCGCGGTCTCGCCGCCCGGTTCCGCGAGCATTTCGCCGCCTACGCCGTCCAGGCCGGGGCCGACGTCCGCGCCGCCGGCCCGGCCTGAGGCGACTTGCCGTTGCCGAGTCTTCGCTCCACGAAAGTCGGAAGCGGGGCTAGACTCTCTCGAGTGCGGCTCGACTCGCACGTGCGATCCTACCCGTGTTTCCCCGGAGGTGGCGACCGATGACGTTCAAGACGCTCCTGACTCTCCTCGTGGCCTGTGCCGCCTGTCTCCTCACCGCCGCGGCCCACGCCGAAGAGGCCGCGCCGCTCGCCGGCGAGATGAAGAAGATCGACGGCACGAAGGTCGACCTCGCCAGCTACAAGGGGAAGGTCGTGCTGGTCGTCAACGTCGCCAGCCGGTGCGGCTACACCCGGCAGTACGCCGGCCTGCAGAAGCTCTACGACACCTACAAGGACAAGGGGCTGGTCGTGCTGGGCTTTCCCGCCAACGAGTTCGGCGCGCAGGAGCCGGGCACCGACGGCGAGATCGCCTCGTTCTGCTCGTCGAAGTACGGTGTGACGTTCGACATGTTCTCGAAGATCGTCGTCAAGGGCCCGGGCATCGCGCCGCTCTACAAGACGCTCACCGAGTCGGCGACGCCGCCGGGCGACGTGAAGTGGAACTTCGAGAAGTTCCTCATCGGCCGTGACGGCAAGATCGTGGGCCGCTACAAGTCGGCCGTCGAGCCGGACGACGCGGCGTTTACGCAGGCCATCGAGGCCGCGCTCGCCAAGGGGGCTTGATCCTCAGGCGGCGCGTGACGACGAGGCGTCGCGGGAGACGTTGAGCGTGCGGCGGACCACCCACGTGGGCCGGCCTTGCGCCTCGCGGTAGGTCCGGACGACGTACTCGCCGACGATCGCCACGGCCGCCGTCTGCGCCGCGCCGACGAGCGCCGCCACGGCGACGATCGCCGCGAAGGAGACGCCATCCGCCGGCACGGGCCGGGTCCAGGCGGCCCAGGTGGCGGCCGTCGTGGCACAGATCCCCACGGCGGCCAGCGCGGCCGCGGCGGCCCAGGTCAACCGCACCGGGGCGTCGGACGAGATGACCAGCGCGTCGGCGGCGAGCATGAGCAGCTTGCGGGCGGAATACTTCGTCTCGCCGGCGGCGCGGGCGTGGCGGTCGTACCAGACCGGTTCGTGCCGGAAGCCCGCCCAGGGCACGAGGCTCCGCAGGTAGCGCCGTTTTTCGGGCAGCTGCCGGACCGCGTCGACCACCGCGCGGTCGACGAGCTTGAAGTCGCCCGTGTCGACCGGCATGGGGAAGGGGACGAGGCGGGCGAAGAGCCTGTGAAACAGGCTGGCGGTGATCAGCTTGAAGCGGGTCTCGCCGTCCCGGGACCGCCGCCGGCCGTAGGCCACGTCGACGCCGCGGCGCCAGGCCCGCACCATCTCCGGGATCACCTCCGGCGGATCCTGCAGGTCGGCGTCGATGATCACCACCGCGTCGCCGCGGGCCTGGGCCAGGCCCGCCGACATCGCGGCCTGCTGGCCGAAGTTGCGGGACAACTCCACGACCACCGCACGGCTGTCCCGGGCGGCGATCTCCTCCAGCCGCGCGAGCGTGGCGTCGCGGCTGCCGTCGTCGACATACACGACCTCGAGGGCCATGCCGGTGGCCGCCACGGCCGCCACGAGACGGTCGTGCGTCGCCGCGACGACTGCCTCCTCGTTGTGGCAGGGCACGACGATCGACAGGAGGCCGCCGGGGCCGCGGGCCGGCCGCTGCCGCTGCGTCACATGGCAGGCGAGGATGTCGGAAGCGTGCACGTCGGGCTGGGTCATCGGATGCTGATCTCCGGGCTCGTGTGTCGGGCGGCGGCTTGGCGGGCCGACGTGGGGGCGTCGGTCGCGTGGCTGCCCACCAGGACGAAGTCATGCTCGTGGAAGAGCGGACGGCTGCGGCCGATGATGCCCACGCCCTCGGGCAGGGCGGCCTCGAGTTCGGGGAGGTTGTCCGCACGCACGAGCACGACCGCATCGGGGCCGGAGGCCAGAAACCGCAGGCAGTCGTCCCGCTCGTGCTCCTGCCAGGCCGTGACGTGCCCGCGGGCGTAGTAGACGACGTTCGGCGTGATCTGCGTGAAGGTGCCGAGGCGGGCGCGGCCGCCGGCATGGCGGTGTGCCTCGTCGACGAGGCCGGGCAGCGCGTTGGCGGCGGCGATGCGGGCAGCCGCGGGGCCGACGGCGAGGCTCGTGAAGACGAGCCCGGTCGCGCACAGCGCCCAGACGGCCCGCATCGGGTCGCGCCGCGAGAGCCAGATCGCGATGGCGCCCACGATCGGCACGAGCCCGACGGCCGCCGCCGGCTCGGCGCCGGTGAGGCCGAAGCGGGTCGCAGCCACGACGACGGCGGCCGTGATCACGCCACCGATGGCGAGGCTGGCCGTGCCGGCGGCCATCCAGCGGGGATGCGCCCATCGTCCCCGCGTCGCGGCGGCGACCCCGGCGGCCGCCACGATGAGCGCCGCCGCCGGATAGGCGGGCAGCACGTAGTTGGGAAGCTTCGTCGCCGAGGCGGAGAAGCCGCCGACCCAGACGGCGAGCCAGACGAGCGCGAGCGCGAGAGCGGCCCGTTCGGCGGGCGGGTCGGCCCGCCGCGCGATCCGCCAGGCCGAAACGACGAGCGCCAGCGGCAGGAAGCACGACCAGGGAAAGAAGCCGACGAGCAGCGCCAGCGGATGCAGGAGCACGCTGCCGCCGTGCCGCTCCATCGGCGCCACGAACCGGCCGACGTTGTGGATGAAGAAGAAGCCCTCGATCCACTCGCCGTCGGTACGGAGCGAGACCGCCGTGTACCAGGGCGCCGCCACGGCGAGCATCGCCGACAGGATGACACCGAGCCGCGCCGAGCTGACCGCCGTGAGCGTCGCGCGGACGACCGCCGCCGGCCGCAGCGAGCCGTCCCAGGCGAGCCACAGCGTCCACGGCAGGACCACGGCCAGCGGGCCGACGACGCCGATCGGCCCCTTGCAGAGCACCGCAAGGCCGAGCAAGCCGCCGATCACCGCCGCGCGCCGCCAGCCGATGCGGGTGGGCCCGACGGCGGCGACGAGCGGCTCCGCGAAGAGCACCGTCGCCCAGGTGGTGAGGCAGGTCAGGATGGCGTCGGGGGTGGCCGCATGGGCCTCGATCCCCACGAGCAGGCAGCCGACGTAAGCCAGCGCCGAGACCATGCCGGTGGAGACTCCGAACCAGCGCGTGCCCGCCCGAAGCAGCGCCAGCGCCGTCAGGAGCGTCGCCAGCGCCGCCGGCAGGCGGGCGGCGACCTCGGAGGTGCCGAAGATCGCGGCGGAGGCGGCCATCGCCCAGTGCATGAGGACCGGCTTGTCGACGGCGAGCTCGTCGTTGAAGCGGGGCACGATCCAGTCGCCGGTCTCGAGCATCGTGCGGGCGATCG